>CBDUUM010000081.1:0-6502 GCA_965370445.1 uncultured Methanosarcinales archaeon | reverse complement strand
ATCACCCACCACACAGAATTCACAGTCTTATCCGCAGACATACCCCCCACCCTGCCCGACTTCATCGACGACCCCGCACCCTTTGTGGACAACCTTGACCTTGACCCCGGCGTCCTGTCCTCAGACCTTCTCATCACCTACAGCCTGAATCCTGACATCACACCTGAGATCGTCGAACGTGCAGCCAATACAGGAGCAAAGGCCGTCATCATACCAGGAGGCTGGGCCAAGGCCGGTGACCCCGAGCAAATGAAGGAAATAACCGCACAGTACGGCACCAGGATACTGGTAGAGGACATCTGCTGCGAGACAGGCGGCGATACCGACCCTACCATCAACGAATTTGCATCCGTGCTGGGCCGCCCCAGGTTGGAAGTGCAGGTGAGGGACGGGAAAATTAGCGATGTAAAGGTGATATGCGGTGCTCCATGCGGTTCTACATGGTGGATGGCAGAACATTTAAAAGGCATTCCGGTCTCAGAAGCACCTGCGTGGGGTGGCCTGCTGGTGCAGCAGTACCCCTGTCGGGCTGTAAGGGGCACAATGGGTGGGATACACCTTTCGGCAGAATTGCACAAGCAGGCACTTGAAGATGCAATAAAAAAATAGATAACACAATAAACGATACAATAAAAGAAAGAGGACAAGCTATGGACAATAAAGATTCAATATACGAGGAGTCCTTAAAAGTACACGAACTGCATCGAGGTGTACTTGAAGTTGCCAGTAAAGTGTCACTGGATGATGTGCATGACCTGAGCATTGATTATACTCCAGGCGTAGCTGAACCCTGCAGGGTCATCCGGGCAGACCCGGACAAGGTTTATAAATATACCAGTAAAGGCAATTTTGTTGCAGTGGTTACAGACGGCTCTGCTGTACTGGGCCTGGGAGACATAGGGGCGGCAGCCGCCATGCCTGTAATGGAAGGCAAGTCCATTTTGTTCAAAGAGCTGGGCGGCATTGATGCTTTTCCCATATGCCTGGATACAAAGGATACCGAAGAGATCATAAAAACCGTAAAGCACATAGCGCCAACCTTTGGCGGCATCAACCTGGAGGATATTAGTGCACCCCGTTGTTTCGAGATCGAAGAGAAGCTGCGGCATGAACTGGATATACCAGTGTTCCATGACGACCAGCACGGCACTGCGGTTGTGGTCTATGCCGGTCTGATCAATGCACTGAAAATAGTGGGTAAAGATATCAGTAATATAAGAGTAGTAATTAGTGGAGCCGGTGCAGCAGGTGCCGCAATTGCACTTATGCTTATACGGGCAGGTGTACGTGACCTGGTGATATGTGACAGCAGGGGCATACTTTCACAGTCACGCAGGGAAGGTATGAACTCTGTGAAATTCATGCTGGCTGGCCTGACCAATATCAGGGGGTTGATGGGTGGGCTGGAAATAGCTATGCAAAGTGCCGACGTGTTCATCGGTGTATCTGTAAGTGGAATTGTTTCTAAGGATATGGTGCGCAGTATGGCTGTGGACCCCATCGTATTCGCCATGGCAAACCCTATTCCTGAGATCATGCCGGAGGATGCAGTGGATGCCGGTGCCAGTGTGGTGGCCACAGGCCGCTCTGACTATCCCAACCAGGTGAACAACGTGCTGGGGTTCCCTGGCATCTTCAGGGGTGCGCTGGATACAAGGGCCACAGATATTAATATCGAGATGAAGATGGCCGCAGCCAGGGCACTGGCAGGTATCATTGAAGATGAAAAACTGGATGACAAGCACATCCTGCCCGGACCGCTTGATAAACGAGTAGTACCTGTTATTGCGGCGGCAGTGGCTGAGGCATCAGTGCGAAGCGGGGCTGCAAGAGTTACACCACATCCCGATGAAGTGGCCAGGCATGCCAAAGAGATGGTGCAGCACAGTAAATCGCACAACAAATAAATTGATTCAATATCCGGCAGTACAGGGCTGTTTTTATTGATGGCAGCAGATAAACATCAGCAGCATCAAAACCTATAAACTTTATAGAATATATAGAATATAAAAATCCGTATAATATTATTTTCGAACAGGAGATATCAAATTGACAAAAATTACAGTCGTAGGTGCCGGATCTGTGGGAGCCACCACAGTCCAGCGTATCGCAGAAAAGGAACTGGGCGATGTAGTGATGACAGACATTATCGAGGGCATGCCCCAGGGTAAAGCGCTGGATCTGATGGAATCAGCACCCATTGAAGGTTTTGATGTGAATGTGGTAGGGACCAATGATTATAAGGACATGCAGGATTCCGACATTGTTGTAATAACAGCCGGAATTGCCAGAAAGCCGGGAATGAGCAGGGACGACCTGATAAAGATCAACACTAATATAGTAAGCGAGGTCAGCGAGAACATCAAGAAATATGCACCCGACTCCATTGTTATTGTAGTAACCAATCCTCTTGATATAATGACCTATGTAGCCCACAAGAAAACTGATTTCCACCCAGGCAGAGTGATCGGCATGAGCGGAGTACTGGACTCTGCCAGGTTCGCTACATTTGTAGCTATGGAACTGGGCTGTTCTGTCAGAGACGTTGATGCCATGGTACTTGGCGGACACGGGGACTTAATGGTACCGCTGCCCAGGCACACTACAGTATCAGGTATACCCATCACTGAACTTATGGACGAAGCTGCTATTGACAGGCTGGTGCAGCGTACCATCAACGGTGGTGTCGAGATCGTAGAACTGCTAAAGACCGGCAGTGCATTCTATGCGCCCTCTGCAGCCATCACTTTAATGGTGGAATCCATTGTCCGGGACCAGAAACGCATCCTACCTGTCGCAGCCTATATGTATGGGCAGTACGGCCATGAGGATATATACCTGGGCGTGCCTGTGAAACTGGGACGAATGGGTGTGGAAGCAGTAATAGAATTAGACCTTACCGAACTTGAACAGGAGATGCTGGCCCGGTCGGCAGAGAGTTTGAAAGAAGCTATTTCAACACTGGATCTATGAATGCATTAAAAAGCCAGTTAGTGGCAGATGCTGTAGAAGAAATGATCAAGCAGGCAGAGACCAGACTGTCTCCTGATGTAGTAGAGGCCCTGGTGTGTGCAAGGGATGCAGAAACCGACAAAACAGCCACGGCCCAGCTCGATGCTATCCTGAATAACATTTCTATTGCAGATGAGAGGGCCATCCCAATGTGCCAGGATACGGGAATCCTGGTGTTCTTTGTGGAAATTGGCAGGGACGCCAGCATTGTTTTAGACCTGGACTGGGCCATCCGCCAGGGTGTAAAGCAGGCGACAGACAGCGTGCCCTTGCGTCCCAATGCTGTGGAGCCCCTGACCAGGCAGAACTCAGGTGATAATACCGGGGATGGCCTGCCTGATATCAATTATTCCTTTAAGGATGGCACTACAATTACCATTACAGTAGCCCCGAAAGGTGCGGGGTCAGAGAATATGAGTGCTTTCAGGATGCTGAAGCCATCACAGGTAGGTAGTGTCAAAGACTTCGTAGTCGAGACTGTGCAGAAGGCTGGTGGTATGCCATGCCCGCCCATTATAGTGGGTGTTGGCATTGGCGGCAGTTTCGACAAGTCTGCAAGGCTGGCAAAGCGCTCGTTACTGCGGGAACTGGGACACATGGATGAGTATGAACTGGAGATACTGGAAGCTATTAATTCACTGGGTATCGGTCCCATGGGACTGGGCGGCAGGACCACTGCACTGGCTGTGCATGTGGAGAAAGCTCACTGCCATACAGCATCGCTGCCTGTGGCCGTGAATATCCAGTGCTGGGCCAATCGGCACGCATCAGTGACCCTGGATGCAGGACATGACCTGACTCACCTGAGTGAACAGTACAAGACCAGGTATCACCCAACTGAACCGCACAGGACCCGGCATCACCAGGCCGAACAGCATATGACCGGGCAGGACGTACCCCATCACCTGACTACACCCCTTGGCCGGAATGATATTATGGAATTGCAGGCAGGGGACATAGTTTACCTATCAGGCACAATCTATACGGCAAGGGATGAAGCACACTTGCGGATTCTGGAACTAACTGACGAGGGTAAGCCGCTGCCATTTGACCTGGAAGGTGCTGTCCTTTATCACTGCGGGCCGCTGATGCAGAAGGATAAAGGCGGCTGGAGGACAATTGCAGCAGGACCCACCACAAGTGCCAGGATGACGGAGATGACGCCCCAGGTGCTTGATAATTATAATGTCAGGGCCATCATTGGTAAAGGTGGCATGAAAAACATTGCACAGGTCCTGGGGGACAGGTGCGTGTATCTGGCATATACTGGCGGATGTGCGGCTCTGGCTGTGGATATGATAAAGGATGTCAAGGACGTGCACTGGCTGGATCTGGGGATGCCGGAGGCTGTGTGGGTGCTGGAGGTTGAGAATTTCGGGCCGCTGGTTGTGGGAGTGGATGCAAAGGGCAGGGACCTCTATGAAGAGGTACATGCCCTGGCTTTGAAATGAAACGGTTCACGATGTATAGCCTTTCCATCTAAGCAAATTGGTATACAAGCAACACTATACCAACTGGTCAATGGGGACCATATCACCCACTTCCATTAGACTGGACATTGCATGGGTATCCATATTAAATCCTTGTTCCTGGGCCACTGCCATGGGATTGGTGCCACCGGCAACCACAACCCCGAAATGGTCCCGTTCCACACTCACTCCCAGAACATCGGTATTGGGCTCTCCCACTTCCAGGATACCACCAAAACCCACCGAGACCATATCATCCAGTATTTCTTCCACCCTATCCCTGGCATTCATAGTGATCTCCCTGAGGTTGGCCAATATCTTGCCCGAACCGGTGGTAAGCATATCACTCACCGAAGTCAGGGATTGGGACATCAGTATCTCCAGGGGATCGATCGTAGTACTGTCATACCTGACCAGATCAGTGAAACGCACAGGATTTCCATCCTTTACTTCTACCAAACCACCAAATCGTGGTTTTACCGGAATGCCGTGTTTTAAAAGTATGCCGTCCACCGTGATACTGCAGACAGTTGCAATGCCGCACTTGCCGCTCGGGATGATAAAATCATTCACTGATTCGCCGGATGATAGCATCTTTACCAGCGGACTGACTGTCAGGCCACTAAGCATCACATCACGGAAAATGGGCAGGATATTATCGACATCCTCACTATCAATTAAGGATATGTTGGTCACAATCCTGCCTGAACCGGATGATGGGTCGAATGAGACGCCATATATCAAGTCCTCAATATTTGAAAGTGTAAATACGATCTGTGCCCCATTTTTACTTCTTAATGTTTTTACTGCCATTACTCTCACCGGATGGTCTGATCATATAATTGATATGGTCTGGAATATTGTATGTAACATATTAAAAGGATGCCTATTACAAAGAAATATATTATATTCTATAAATCCTGTTAAGATATCATGCTTCCTTCGAAAGTAAAGGATTGGATGGTAGCTGGTTTATGGGACGATATGGACCAGGCCATCTACTCGGTCAACAAGTTAAAACTATTAAACGGAGCCTACTGGTTCTGGCTCATGTCAGATTATGACCGGAACAACCCCAGAATGCTCCAGGTACTTGTCAGCCGCGGGGCTTTTGATTATAAACTGAACGATAAACATTTCACAAATAAGCAATTCAGTGATGAGAAATTTGCATGCTATTGTGGCATCTGGGAATACAGGGACGGTAAGGTATCAGACCTGGTCCATGACAGTTGTGACTGCACTGTAACCCCTGGCCAATTCCTGTGTATTACTGAACAAGGGTATGAAATCTCAATCACCAACTCATTCCCGGGTTATGACATGATAGTTAAGAACAGGGATTCTGTAGTTACAAAGTTCAGTTCGGTCTCCTCGAAATTCAAAGGAGGATATGTACAGAATCCACTGGTCACTTATCCGTCCGGAATAGCCTATAGTGAGGATTTCGATGCCTATGCCCGCAACAGCAGGGGGTTCCAGTATTTTGTTGCAAGTAAGATGAGCGACCTGTTCGCAACCTGTGAGGGGAAATTATTCGGACGGGATTTCCAGGGCAGTTTCTGGCTGGAGAGGTCCCTGGGTTTTGGTTCCATGCTGCCGTGGAAGATCGTTATGGTCAATTTCAGCGACAGGTCCAGGTTGTGGTATCGTTATTTCCCTTCAAAGGTCCTGAATTACGGGACTCCGCTTGAGTTCATATTCGATGACATGGTCACAAAAAAGCGCTACCATTTCAGTGAAATGAAGTTTGAGTATACAGGCAGCAACCATGGACCCACAATGAAATTTGGTCCTGGTGTGGATACCATACATCTATCAGCCACCGGCGACCAGGGTGACAAAATATGCCTTAATGCAAAGATACTGGGCAGGCACCTATACAGGTATGATGTGGCCAGGATAAAGTTCAACTACAACCAGCTCGTGCTGGAAGTAGACGAAATTGAAGCAATAGTGGACGGCACCGACCTGATGCAGGGTAAGGAACAAACATTGAGCTACGGTGAAGATGCCTATTT
>CBDUUM010000080.1:0-6609 GCA_965370445.1 uncultured Methanosarcinales archaeon | reverse complement strand
ATCATACTAATTAATATCTCAATATACAGATGGGCTACCTGAGCAAAAAAAGAATAACTTATTGTCATGATCTTTCAACATTTATTATTTCCTGAAAGCTTCCTCAAAGGCTTGTAAGGGGGTTTTAACAGGATTGCCTGACATTAATCCAGAATATTCGGTAAAGGGAAGTTTGACCTCGATCCCATTTTTATCAATCACAAGTTCCAGTATCTCCTTATCATGATCACTTCCCCTCATTTTCAGGACAGAAATGGCTTTTTTTATCTCACTCTCGATCTCCACATATCTTAAAAGGATAATTGAATCCATAATAATGGATGTTCCGTCCCCTGAAATTGTAGATGAACCCATCAATTCTGAAACTTCATTAGTAAATATGGTTGTGATATTCTTTGATGCAAGATATGCTGCCAGGATATTTACATGTTCAAAAACTTTTGCATTGTCAGTAAGGATATATCTGAAATTATTAATCCCGTCAATTACAACCCGTTTAGCACCGATCTCTTCCACTATGCGTTTGATAGCAAGAGCGTTCTTGTTTATGTTCAGTTGGTTGGCAGATGTGTATAATACCCTTAGTAACCCCTCATCTTCCAGTTTTTCAATATCCCACCCAAAACTATTAGCATTGTTCTTGAGTAAATTCGGGTCCTCTTCATAGGAAACAAATACCCCGGGTTCCCCTATTGAAGTGCCTGCCAATAAAAACTGGAGACCTGTGAGGGTCTTTCCGGTACCGCTCCCACCGCTAAGCAATATATTGGTACCCCTTATAAGACCGCCACCTGTCATTTTATCCAATCCTTTTATTCCGGTATTGATACGTTCGAACTGTAATTGTGGCCTCTCACCCGTATGCAGGGACGGATGGATCACCAGTCCATCTTTGGTAATATTGTAAGTATGTCTGCCAGACTGGTACCCCTGCCCCCTCATTTTAAGGACTTCCATATACCGTATCCGTTTATCCCTCGACCTATCGTTTGACAGGTAAACGATGCCGTCTACTATGTAACTTATTTCATCCTTCCAGATATCTTCTTCAGATAACTCGGCTGTGACAAGTACCAGTGAGTCCCACTCTTTCATTTTGATAAAAAGATCATAATAAAATTCCCTCTTTTCCCTTTCATTCATCCAGGTAGTCAGCACATTTACAGGGTCTATTACTATGCGGTCGGGTTTAATGATCTCGATATTCCTCTCGATCTCTTTCATGATGGAAGGTGTACCTTCCTTAATGTGAACGTGATTTAAGGGTAAATATTTGACATTTCCTTTGCCCATTAATGAGATGTTATAGAAACTGAACTTTGACATGAAATTATTAACCATTGCAATGGGTTCTGACATGGCCGTTATATACAAGCATATCTCATCTTCCCTGGCAGCATTGAAAATACTTTGCATAGTACTTGTGGTCTTTCCTGTACCTGTCACTCCTGCTACCAGGAGTACGGAAGGGCGGATCAATCCTCCGCCTATGATTTCATCAAGACCAGTTATACCGGAAATCACTTGTTTCATTGTTGACTCCTAAATAAATTCCTTGATCTTGGCCGCTGTTTTTTCAACTTCAACCAAAATAAGGCCGAGACCCGCATCCGGTTTTGCCATGACGACAAGTAAGGCTTTAGGACCGGCTCCCATACAGATCAGTTTTCCGGTTGGCGATTCAACAATTATCCTGCTAGGTAATCCTTTATCAAGTTCTGTAGTAGCTGTTTCAGCAGCTCCCAGCATAGTCGCAGACATGGCAGCAAAGGTTTCGCCTATTATACCATCAGGCATATCAGAACTCATTAGAAGCCCATCACGGCTGGCGATGGCGCATGCTTCAATCCCACCAAGATTTTTCAAATTAGTTGTAATTTCCTGCAATATGTTGGTTGTGTTTGTCATGTTTTTGCTCTTGCGCTTTTTTATTTTAATCAATATACCTTTTTTTTATTAAATATTTTCGTGTATGTTTTTTAATTAATTTAATAAAGCTTTGTCGGTAATCTCTAATAATTTAATTATCAGGTTTCTATAATTATTCAGGCTTATCTTTTGTAATATTACTTCAAGAAAATGCTCACTTCGTTCACATTTTCTAAGCCTACAGGAGAGTATATACTTTCCTATACGTTTAAGAGCAAATATCGATAATTAATTCACAATAATTTATTTATTAGCTTATATGCTTCTTTTTCACTACGGCCTCCACACTTATTTATTACATCTTTATATGATTTTATCTTAGATAAAAAGGTTTCATCATTGAAAACTTTATATCTTGTGGCATAGATAGCGGCCTCTATCACTGCATTAAATCCCCTGTTTATTGGCCTTATTCCCATACTTTTGACGTTACCTGTGATGAATTGTAATTCAGCAATTGTTGCAATGTCCCCTTCTTTAATCCCAGCTTTAAATATCACCCATCCGTGAGAGGAGGTGAGCACTGGAAAATTGATACCTGTACCAGTTTCAATGAACTCGAACTTTTCCTTATCCAGGTCTTCAAGAGCTGATTGTACAAACACTACCGGGTCATCTACTATATTTACAGCCAGTAATCCGGTATCCTTAATATTTGTGCAGGTATGTGATTCGTTATAAACCCTTACCGTGAGCTTTCCATTGCGCCTGATCAGTCCGATAGGTGCAGCATTGGGCCGGTCATCAATGGACTTTGTAGTGACAATGACCTCATTAATACCTTCCATTATTCCGTAACTGTCCAGTTCATTGCTCAAAACTTCAATCCTCCCACCAGTGCAACAAAAAGACCTGCAATTATTATATCTGCGGTCGAACCTGGATTTATCCCTTCACTAAGAAGCTGCTCATCAAACTGCTCGATATCCGGCTTTGCAATTTCAAATCCGGAACTATTAATGCGTTCAACAATAAGCCGGGCTCTCCCGGATACCTCCTTAGCCTGTTTGTGGTCAAACTTGGTCTGGATAAACGTGTCTGGATTCCCTGCCAGTATTTCCAGGAATGTCCTGACCAGCGCATCATTGATACCCATAGACCTGTACTTTTCAAGGATGCTGTTTGCACACTCGAATGTAAGCTGGAATCCTGAGGTCCATTCCCTTGCGATCATATCGTAGGAGGAGGATATCTCCATCAGCCGGTATAATGTAGTCCCTCTTGCCCTGATCACATCAATCGATGCCGGGTCTGCCAGGTCCAGGTCGTCCACGTTATTTATTCGAACACCTGCTTTTGAAAATGCCCTGTACAGTTCAACAGAGTCATCTGCTGATGTATCTTTTACCAATTCCATTACACGCTGTTCAAGTTCAGGAAATATACCCGGGCTCCCGTCAATTTGTGTTCTGAGCTTGCCTGCTGCCATCACCAGAGGAATAAGCAGGATGAATGCCCCGAAGTGTGTGTTACCACCGCTTTGCCATTTTGCACTTTCGACCACTGCTTCATGAATATACTTCCCAATGTCCTTATTATCAGCGGATGCTTTTTTCAGTACAGGATATACACTGACGGCAGATGCAAGGAAATGCTCGAAATGGGTGTCGGGATAGTTATGGTCCCTGTCCACGTTACCGGGTTTTGGGGTAGCGCATACTTCCAGTATCATAGCAAATTGAGCATACTGTGCGATCAGGTGCGTATTGTATAACATAGCGGTATATTCCCTAATTTATAGTTCTTAGAGAACAATGTTAATATTTATGTTTAATTAATTGTACAAGGTTTACACCGGGTGAGAAGTGCATATTCGTTTACGTTCAGATCACTGAAAGATATCCGGGATAATCCTCTCTCAAGAAAATGCTCACTTCGTTCGCATTTTCTAAGCCCATAGGAAAGTATATACTTTTCTATACATAGATAAAACACGGTACAATGCATGACAGAATTCGAACGGCAGCTTGTAAAATCATTCAATACCTATTTCAAAGAAAACGGGATAAAAGGAATAGCATTCCGACTCAAGCAGCACAGGTTCACCCATCAGTACCTGGACGTGATAGTTGACTCACTGCATCCTGACTACTACCTTGGTATCGAATGCAAGAGTATCTCCACCGACAAGGGAGCAAAATCACTATATTTCACCCAGCATTTCACCACTGACAAACAAGGGTCACACCAGGTGGACAGGATGTCCGATTACCTCAGGCTATCAGGCAGGAAAGGATTTTTAGCAGTGGAACTGCGGCAGGGTGTAGGCAAGGGACGGGTTGCTTTTGCTATTCCCTGGAAGGTGGTGACAGACAGGTTTGAATCTGGCGCGAGTGGGTTCAAGGTAGAAGAGATCAGGGAATTTCCTGAAATAGAGCGTACCGGGTCCCTTTACTTAATTGAGACCCGCAAGTGGGTTGAGGAGTAATCTCACAACTGCCCCATCATCTTATGCACCTGCGGAACTGCCCGTACATCCTTCAAATATTCCCCTGCCGTATCCATCAGTTCCAGCAGCCGTTTTGACGCTGGCGGCTCAAAACCCGGGCAGGAAGTCACAGGCTGCAGTACCAGGGGCAGGGTCCCGTCAATATCAGACAGGCCCCTGGCAATTATATCCAGGTCATTACCAGAAGTCCTGTCAGTCACCACACACTTGGCAAATGTGACTGCACCCGCATCATAAAAAATACTTATAGTCTCCAGTTCGGCCTTTAACAGTGACTGGTAATCCTCAGTTGCTTTGTGCTCGGGCAGCTTGACATCACATGCCGCCACATCCACAACATACTGTACCTTTCTCGCCTCATCAGGCAGGCAGCCGTTAGTCTCCAGGTACAGGGGATGATCCAGATACCGGGCTAATTCAATGATACAGCCGGTCTGCGTCAAAGGTTCGCCGCCAGTCAGGGAAATGTGCCTGGTGGCAGGTGACCATACATCGTTAATAATCTTGACAAGGGTGTCCATATCAACAGGATTGGGGATATCCTGGAACTCGCCGGTGCCCGGAATGCGTTCCACCTTACATACCGGCGCAGCCGAAAGTCTGGAGTGGGGAGTATCGCAGTAACCACAGTTCAGGGGACAGCCCATAAACCTTACAAAAACCTGGCGTACACCGGTAAAGATGCCCTCGCCCTGTATCGAATTGAATATCTCATCAATGTGTACAGGGCCGGTCATTATTTTTTAAAAATAAAAAAAAGTGCGGATCTATAATCCGCTGATACCGTATGATTCCATGATGACCTCTGCATTCAGGTGGCCTGAATGATAGGTCTTACCTGTATCAAGATCGTTTACCAAGACCTCCGCAGGAGCGAAGATGTTGGCATCGATCTTGTAGAAATCATAGCCTGCATCCTTGAATGTCTTGAAGAAAGGTTTACCGTAATCGGATGACGTAGAAGATGGTACCTGCTTGAACAGCTCTTCATCGAATCCACGTGTGGTCAGTACAATGGAGCCGTAATAGATGACACTGTCATTAGTGCATCCCATGGCCTTCAGATCGTCCCCGACCACAGGTGCAATGGGTGCAGTACCGGTCCCGCATACGATCTGGGTGGTATCGAACCCGAGTTCATTGAGCTTGAAAATACCGGTCTCCACAACCCTGCCGGAAACCTGGACCGAGCCAACGATACTGGCAGTTGGTGCCACCAGTGCTACAGTGTTCTCCACTGGCACATTACATTCATCAGCAATGAATTGCATGACCTTTTCATCCGGAAGTGCATTGGACTCCAGGGCAATGACAGTAGAATCAAATTCATCTTCATACTGTATTCTCTCATATGTGTGCTTTGGCTTTAGTGAAAGTGCCCGTGCCGGGCCTGAGCCCATGGCAAAATACTTGTCAACACTGACCTGCCAGCCAGCTTTCTGCGCACCAAGGCAGGATATTGAAGGATGATCAGTGGTTATATCAATGAAAGCCAGTGGGATATCGCCCACTTTATGCACAGTGATACTTGAACTGTTCAAACCTCCCATACAGATATCTGTAAACATCAATCCCGCGTCATAACTACCGCTTACGTTTACGCCGCAGTCGATGACATTTGCACCATTCTTCAGTTCAACTGTCTTAATATTGAGCTCTTCAGCCCAATCCATCATTTCTTCTGCAATTTCAAGTCCCTTTTCATTAACACTTAACATCCAATCACCTACAATAGTGAATTAAATTCAATCGTGGGATTAGGATATAAGGTTTTTGAAATGCATCTGCCAGGAAAATGAACATTATGGACGATACATAAAGAACAGTGTATCATCATTTTCGTTAACAACTGAAAAACCGTGTTTTTGATATAGGTTGATAGCCTCAATAAGGGTCCTGTCAGTTTTCAATGTGACCATATAATAATGGATTCTGGCAAATTCAAGTGCCTTTAAGAACAACTTCTCACCAAAACCCCGGCCCCTGAACTCCTGTTTCACATAAATTCGTTTTATTTCACACTTTTTTGAATTTATCCTGCGAACCGCACCTGTCCCCACCACGACACCGTTAATGGTCCCTATATAGAACATACCGCCATTGTCAATGTAATATCCGCAAATATCATCAAGGTCAGAATCCTTTGCCTGATCATACTCGAATCCTTCCCCTTCAAGCACACCCAGGACAAACTGCCTCACCTCGCCAGCCCTGTCAGGTGTGAACACCTC
>CBDUUM010000079.1:0-6624 GCA_965370445.1 uncultured Methanosarcinales archaeon | reverse complement strand
TTAATATAAGGTTGTAGGCTTATAATCTATCATAATAAGGTTGTAGGCTTATAATCCATCATAATAAGGTTGTAGACTTATAATTCATCATAATATGGTTGTAGGCTTATAATTGTACAAGAGTGGTATCCCATGGCAAATGAGAAAATATTTGCAGTTTTAACTGGTGATCTAGTTGGATCATCCAGATATAAAATCGATAAACAGCGGGATGAGGTTCTATCAATTCTTAAAAATTCATTCAACAAGATCGAATCACCAGATATTGTTGCATCACGATTTGCGATTTACAGGGGGGACAGTTTCCAGGGTGTGCTATCCAGACCCGAGGAAGCTCTGAAGGCTGCGATAATCATTCGTGCTAATTTACTGTCAAAGCCTTTTGAAAAAAAAATCCACTTAGATGCCAGGATTGCCATTGGTGTAGGAAAAATAGATTATTTGCCAGGGGATAAGGTCGGCGAAGGGGATGGAGAAGCTTTTAGAAGTTCAGGCATGGAACTTGACAAGATGAAAAAAAGAGAACGAAATCTAACAATAAAGACCCCCTGGCCAGAAATAAATGAAGAATTACAAACAGAATGTGCTCTGCTTAATGCTTTAATTCAACGATGGACAAAAGAACAGGCTAAGGCTATACTGTATCAAATCCAGGGGTACACACAGGAAGAAATCGCAAAAAATCTGGAAATTAGTCAATCTGCGGTGTTCCAGCGCCTGAAAACCGGTGGTGCCTGGGCGGTTCAGGTATTTTTAAGGCGTTATGAAGGAATAATTCAATATAAGGTTGTGGACTTATAGTGCTTGAAAATAAGGCTGGAGGGTTATAATGTTCACTCCAATGGAGATATCGTTATTAATTCGTTTGATAATTGCTCATCTTCTTACTGATTTTGTATTTCAGGCCGATTCATGGGTAGATCAAAGATTTAAAAATGGCTGGCACTCAAAATATCTCTATTTACATGGGATCATTGCCGGAGTTCTTGCCTATTTTTTATGCGGATTGTGGAATTTGATATGGATCCCTGCTGCTGTTGCTGCCACACATATCTTAATTGATGGTTTAAAAGCAAAATATGAGAACAATATCCAATCTTTCTTATTGGATCAACTTGGGCACTTTATGGTTATTTTGTTTGTCTGGATATTAATAATAAACCCAGGACCTGAAGATATAGCACTGTTAGAACAGATATTTCTGCCAGGAATAAACGTGTGGGTAATAGTAGCAGCTTATCTAATAATAATCTGGCCAAGTAGTGTGTTGATCAGTAAGATAACAGAAAAATGGAGAACTGATATCACTGATGAAAATAAAAGGCGGGAATGTGGATCGGTCGGTTGGAGCGATTTTTGATTCTTACTCTGGTCCTGTTAAAACAATATGAAGCAATTGGCTTATTGGTGGCTGCAAAATCAATATTCAGGTTTAGTGCATCAAGAAGTGTGGGGGAGTATGTTTTAATTGGAACTTTACTCAGTTTTACTATAGCAATCACTGTAGGGTTGGTTGCGAGCCTGTTTTTATAGTGCGTGCAATTCTGCTGCCGGTATCTTACTGTAGATTACAAACCCGAATCCATGTGTTTCTATGAGAGGCTGGGGTTCAAGGTGGTGGGAATGTACAGACAAAATGATTTCCTGAAAATGTACATTGACATGCAGCTTATTGTGGAACAGATGCAGCCAAAAGAGTCACTTGAAAAAATATTGAGCTAAACAAACAACCATGGTCGAATACCCAATGCATGAAGCATGAAATAATTCAAGATTAATGTAGACACAGATTTAACAGATCACACTGATTTTCACAACAGTTTCAAAAGAGTGAAAAATCCACAGCTTCTACTATTTTTGTGCATCGGCTTCGCCGCTTGCAAACTATGATACTCCTTTTCCTTATATCAATATTGTACTTTCTGGCTTGACCATGTTAGGATTTTTGCCAATTACCTAACATTTATAGGGCAGGGTATTAGCATACCTAACACCTACTTTAGGAGCACCTAAACATGTGGATGTACACGTGCATAATAATTATAATTGGTAGACTGGATCGCCTGAAAAAGCAATATGAACGGGTCTGCAAATAATGACCCGAAGCGAACATTTTCACAAAAATGTAATAGATTTTCATAAAAATGGCACGGATCAGAACCATAGAATAACCTTAAAAGGTGAAACAAGATGCGTTTAAACGATATGAATCTCTCACAGATGAAACCAGGGGAACCCGCCAGAATTGTGGATATTGCTGGTGGTCACGGGATCAGGCAGAAACTGAACCTCAGAGGTATATCTGAGGGCAGCATCGTGCGTGTGATATCCACCAATGGTCCGGTTACCATTGAAGTCGATCGAAATGTCCTTTCGATCGGGCGCGGGATGGCACAAAAGATCAAAGTTACCAGGATGTGATTGGGTGGAAAAGAAATTATCTGAGATGGAATACGAAGAAGAAGGAACTGTAACAGACATTGAAGGAACACTACGAAAAAAGGTGGCTGGAATGGGCATCAGGGTTGGCAAGAGACTGAAGATGATCACAAAACAGCCGGTGAAGGGTCCGGTAGTTGTGGTTGTCGATGAGGCAAACACCTCCCTTGGACTGAACGTAGCAGAAAAGATCAGTGTGGAGATGAAATCGTGAAAGTCTTGCTGATGGGACACCCGAATGTGGGCAAAAGCGTATTCTTCAACCGTTTGACAGGGGCGAATGTCACTGAGTCGAACTACCCCGGGACCACGGTTGACTTTACGAAAGGATATATGAAGATTAGTGGTGAGGATGCCGAGCTGATAGATGTACCAGGTACGTTCTCTCTTGATCCGAAGGATAAAGCAGAGGAGGTTGCTGTGGCAATGCTGCACGAAAATAGGGATGTGAAAGTGATCTGCGTTATCGATGCATCCAAAATAGAACGCGGGGTCTATTTGGCACTGGAAATTCTTGAGGAAGGATATCCAATGGTGATCGCACTCAATATGTGGGATGCTGCAGTTGATAAGAATATCCGGATCGATGTCAATAACCTTCAGAGGATCCTTGGCGTTCCGGTGGTTCCGACTGTCGCGATCAGCGGCGAAGGGATAAAGGAACTCACATTAAGGCTGAAAGAGGCTAAACCCGTTGAAATCGACGACATTATCAAGAACGCGGGAGGCCTTACATGAAACTTACTATTGATCAGCGCTGGGATCTTATCGATAAGATCGCAAAACAAACCGTTACATTTGGAGAATACAAGCATACCTTAAAGGATGCGATCGGAGAACTCACGATCAAGCCGCTCACAGGCGTACCCATTGCGATTGCGGTCATGTATGCTTTCTGGAGCATATTCGGTTCATTCGCAGGAACACTGTTTACCGATGGATTCATGGTCAAGCTGTTTGATGGATATTTTCTCCCGTGGATGCAGGATGTTTTTCCTGGTGCAGGAGGATGGTTGTATTATATCATAGTTGGTGATCCTCTGGCAGATAACTGTTTCGAGGCGTTTGGTATGCTGACATCAGGGCTCTTCGTTGCTATCGGCGTTGTCCTGCCTGCTATATTCATATTCTACCTGATGCTTGCGTTACTGGAAGATATAGGATATATGCCAAGACTCGCTGTGCTCATCGATACCGTGCTGCACAAGATCGGTCTGCACGGGTATGCGATCGTGCCAACGATCCTTTCCCTGGGGTGCAATGTACCTGGCGTAACAGCAACGAGAATTCTCGAAACGAAAAAACAGCGGTTCATAATGATGACGCTGCTCGCGATCTTCATTCCATGCGGTGCCCAGATTGGAATCATGGAGGAAGTGATCCCGGAAACGATGGGCTGGGTTTTGCTCTACCTGATCATAGGATATTTCATTTTTGGTTACATCCTGAACAAGATCGTTCCCGGGAAATCTCCTGAGTTTTTGATCGATGTACCGCCCTATAGAAAACCGATGATAAGCAATCTTGTGAAAAAGGTGTGGGGTCGGATCGCAGGATTCTTTAAGGTTGCGATTCCCTTCGTGCTGCTCGGCTGCGGGATCGTGAACGTTCTATATCTTGCAGGATTTATTGATTGGGTCGGTAATGTTCTCTCACCGGTCTTTGTCGTCTGGTTCGGCGTACCAGAAGCGACTGCTGGTCCATTGATCGCAGCATTCCTGAGAAAAGACCTCGCAGTTGCACAGCTGTCCGTGATCGAGATGACGCCATACCAGATGATCTCAGCAGTAGTACTTGTCTCGATATACTTCCCGTGCGTGGCAACGTTTGCGATGATGATCAAGGAAGGCGCGAAAGAGCTGTTAGGAGCTATGGCTGTTCTTTTTGCAGTGGTCTTCCTCTATGGTGGTCTGATACACCTGATAGGGATTCTGCTGGGGGTGGCGTAAATGGCTGAAAGATCAATTGCTGCCATCTACTTTGCCGTACTCGGCCTCATCACCACAGCTTTCGGGATCGCGGACATACTGGTCACAATAGGAGCAAGCAGTTTTGCCTTCGGAATCCTTGAGATACCAGGCGACATGTTCAGAGGAGGATGGGGCGGATTTATTGTGCTGGCTGCCGGGCTCTTCTATCTATCCGGCATCCGGAATTTTGAAGATATCCATCAGTTTTCAAAGATCGTGATGGGAAGCATACTGATCTGGATCATGGCAGGATGCGACATCTTTGCGATGATCACGGAATCAATACCGGGCGGTGAGGATGGACCGTGGTTCAACACACTCGGTGGATTCATTGGAACGTATGCACCGCCTTATGCGCCGGCAGTATTATTGCTTCCGTTCTCGCTTGTGGTGGTCTATTACATCTGTAAAAGGGAATAGAAAAACCCAGGCAAAGGTGAGAATAGTATGACCGTGATGAAGAAGGTACTTTCAGGAGCTGTGAAAGGAGGTACCACCGACGCACTCGTCAGAGAGCTGGATATGAATAGATCCACTCTCATGGCGATGATCGATTTCCTGGAGAATGCAGGATATCTGGAAATAACAGGGCTGCAGTGCTCTTGCCAGGCTTCGAACCTGTGCGAAAAATGCTGCGGCCCTGAAAGCGATTCGCAAACAAAGATGTATGCGTTGACCTTGAAGGGTGAACAGTTCCTTTCTTAGAGAACTCTGTGACTCTATCAATTTCAATGGAAACATTAAAAGCCATCGGTTACTTTAGGTATTTAGTATGCTAACTCGAAAAGGTGAAGACTATCTCGAAGCAATCCTCAATGTCACAGAAGATAAGGGATATGCCAAAATAAAGGATATAGCACTTACTCTGGGTGTTAAGCCGCCAAGCGTTATTGAAATGGTAAAGAAACTTGATAAGATGGGTTTTGTTATATACAGGAAATACGACGGCATAACACTGACTGAAAAAGGAAGAGAGATCGCTTTGATCATAAAGGATCGGCACGATACCCTGAAGGCTTTCCTGGAGATTATTAAGGTGCCTGAAAAAATTGCAGAGAAGGATGCATGTACAATGGAGCATGAACTGAATGCAATAACGACAAAACAGGTTAAAAACCTGGTTAATTTTGTAAAATCCGCACCAGAATATCCTCAATGGCTTGAGCATTTTGAAAAATTCTGCATCACTGGAAAGCATCCATGTGAGGATAAGACTCCCAGATTGAAGTAAGTTCGAGGATTATTAGATATTCCTGTTGATGGTAAGGGCTTACTTGAAAATAACCTGTTAAAATCAATTTATAGTCTCCTGCCAGATATATAGGAGAATTCGAACCGCAGATACACGCAGATTGAAGGTTGCCGCTCACTGTTTCGCCGCAAAGAGCGCAAAGTTCGCAAAGACATTGTAACCTTAACTTTGTGTCCTTTGCGCTCTTTGCGGTGCAGTATTTAATTAATTATATATTTTAACAGCCATGGCCACTGCCGGCAGCACCAACCAACACCAGAGGCCACCGCCCGCACATACCCCTCCCAACCCTAGCTCAGCGCATGAGCACTTGTATCCGGTTCGCAGCACCATAATCGGGCAGCTGGGTAAGTGCAGGAAGGGGAGCAGTCGAATGCAGATGACAGACGACAGGAAAAAGTATGAAGACAAATGGGTGAAGTAAATTATGGCAGGTGTAGAGACTTATCGGTCATTTGGGAGTTTAGTAAATCTCCTTCCCATGAACGTTCATTATCTATGATGTATAACTATATTTTCCAGCATGATTCTCCAGTTCCCTGATGAGCATGCTGAGACCCGAACTGCGAAGGAAATGGCATGGTTTATTTCTGGTTTTACATGCTTTTTTGACGTATCTGTATACAGCACGGTTGTTTATATCCACAGGACAGAATATTATATCTGTTCTATCCACAAGGTTTTCTATCTCCTTTTTTCCCTGTATGCACCGCCCGCAGTGGTAGCAGAATGTGCCGCCAAATGATTCGATCACTTCCTTATAGTGCGGCGTGAGCGATTCCACTCCGCCAACATAAGCCACTCTCATACCATTCAGATCAACACTCTTTCCTATAGCTTCAGTACACGATTCTGAAACCTGTTCAATCTGTGCCAATTCACTGGATATCATATTACATGTATTACATGTATTACATGTTCGATCCCGTTCCAGCAGTTCACTGGTCAATGTCCCCACTTCTT
>CBDUUM010000078.1:0-6746 GCA_965370445.1 uncultured Methanosarcinales archaeon | reverse complement strand
AATCCGAATGTATTACCGGGTGCGGGTGTATACGCCGATCCAACCACTGTGGTTGCGATGATGGTTTGTGTTTGTATCAACTGCGCCTGAAGGATCCCTGAGAACTGGGCCATGGGTGTTGTGATGTTCAGACCGGCAATGGCATTGATATTTGCATTCAGGCAGTTTATCTCGACCGTACCGGTCGGGGTGGTCTCTATCAGTATCTTTCCAGCACTGGGTAAGGAATCGTCCAGAACGATCTTCTGTCCGGATTTACTTTTGATCTCGATCTTTTCTGACCCTGGCGTGTCATCAAAAGTGACTTTGTGACCGGATCTTGTTACGATCATCTTTATATTGTTTTCCGGATCGCTGTCAGGTGGGGTTTCCTGCCCGTTCCAGAGTCCTCCTAAAACATACGGATATTGTATATCCCCATGCTCGAAAGTGCACAATACCTCATCACCAACTTCGGGACGGAACAGGACACCCCTGTCGTTTCCGCTGTACTGTGTTGCGATACGTGCCCAGTAGCTGTTCTCCTCTGATGCAAAGGTATGGAATCTCACAAGTATGCGACCCATGCCTTCCGGATCGGCCACATCCACAACTTTACCGGGCAATACGCCATATATCCTGCTCGAACCCTGATTATTGTTAATTTGATCAAACATGTTATACCTCTATTTATTTTTCTTTTTTGAACTTTTCAAGTCTGATTTTCTCACATCAAAACCTGTTGTATATCCCTTATCGTCTATCGTGTGTGTAGTAGCTGTGATATAGTAGAATCCACTGAACCTGTCCCCGAGACCGTTCAGCTTAACATATTTCCCGCATACCAGGTCAGGAAGTCCGAACGTCTTTGCTTTCCCTGTCAAAAACTCGTACAGATACTGCCGCAGCGCTGCAACTGCCAGTTGTTTTGCCTGTTCCCTGCTCTCAACAGGCTGGGTGGTAATGACCGCTTTTTTGTCCTTCCGAACAAAATCGGTTCCGAGCACACCATCCGATTCCACAGTAACCAGATCACGTCGATCTGCTGTTTCCTTGATCTCGCGGTTCCCGCTGACATCCCAGCCTTTGACCGTAACTTCTGTGACCTGGTCGTTGATGTTTAATCTGGGAGTAAAACTTATCAAGTTCTTGCCCCATTCCAGTGAATAGATATCTTCCTTCTCTGATTCGGTCGGAGGTCTTATATCAGCGGGATTGACAAAATAGAATGTGCCGTTTTTGATAGAAAATTCAAAACCGATCTTGCCTGCTCTCTCATGCAAAAAAGCAAGGTCAGAACTTTGCTGGAGTAGATAATTGTTCTCATATTTTGAGTCATCGATTTTCTTATCAGTGAGTTTCTTTGGGAGTTTCTTTTTGAGCCGGTCGTATATCTCATCTGCAATTTCAGAATCTTTCTTATTCCTGTATGTCCTGCTGGTTTCCTTATCATTTTTTAGCATGTAGGTGTAGTCATGCCCGCTTACCACAAGGGACGGCGGACTGCCCTGGGGGAAATTGATGTTCCAGCTTGTCACAACTCCTTTTATCATCGTTGTCAGGCGGCTGTCGTCCCTGTATCCCATCTGTATCTCAACGTCTTTCCCGATCCCGAACCTATCGGTATCGATGAACTTGAACCCGATCGTTTTCGGATCCCAGTTGCTGAGTGTGAAATTGAAAGTATCCATCTCAGAAACGCTGTCGCTTACCGTAACCTTTGATACATAACCGCTCTCAAGCGGATCAAGTTCCTCCTTATCTATAAGTATCTTGAACCTTGGTACGAATATGTCCTGCGTCTTAATACCTGACATTGTCAATCACCCATCCCTGGGAATCTTTAATACTGTCCCGGGTGCAACCGAGAGCGGATCATCGATATTGTTTTCCCCGGCGATCAATCTCCACATCCCTGGATCATGGTATTCTTCACCTGCTATCGAACTTAGCAGATCACCCTGGACAAATGTCCTGTATTGTGTGTAATCTGCTGTGCTGTGTTTTATTTTCTTGAGCTGGATCTCTGCGTTCTTGTATGCTTTGAATACGACATCTACAGTCGCACGCAAAGGTTTTCCATTTGTGTCAAAAAGAAGTAACTGCTGGGTCAGGCTGGTCAGCACACAATCGAATATCAGGCTTCCCCACTGGAACTGGCACACAGGCGGTGCATGCAGTTTCCCATCCACATCGATCAGCGCATGTATTTTTTTAAGATATTTGTTGACATCTTCACCGCTGTCAGTGGTATCCAGAAACAGCTGCATCTTCAGGTCTTCGCTGTTTCCGCGTATGAACTGGAGCAGGGGATAGTCAAGACCCGGGATCCCGATCTCTGCCACTGTTGCGGTCTTGCTTAACGTATACTTGGTGGGGTTGAACATCACTTCTATGGTTTCAACGATCTCCCCGTTCTCGTTTTTTTTACCGATCTTTGCCTTTTCCAGTTTCATGTTGATGCCGCTGTTTATTGATATTCATTTCTTCTTTATTAATAAATTTCAGATTGGCGCCGCAACCTGCTGTATTATCACAGGTTCGAAGAATCGCGGCACTGTCTCTCCGCTGCCTCCTGTTTTCGCTCCTCCTGATGAAGTTCGATCGCTTCCAGCAGTTCGGCAAGATCGACCTCACCACTATTTTGATCAGGACTTCCTGATGTTATTCTCAGATTGCTGACCATATCTTTGATGAATATTGGAATTTCAACCACCTCATGGCATGAATATTTATATTTTCAGATTTTTAGATCAAATCACCAGACGTTCAAGTCCCTCGTGTGACAGTTCGAGTGTTTCCAATGCTGTCTTACTCTGCATTGCATCAAGTTCCGGACCAGACAGGCGCAGCGGAAGTGCATTAGTGAACGACCATACTGCAGTGGGAATTCCCATGTCATTCTGCACAATGATCGCACCGTTTTTGCGTACGATCTTGCCTGACGCCACATTCTGGTGCCATTTCCACAGGTCAGTTGAAAACGTGATGCCGTGCTTTAAGATGATGTTCGAATGGCTGGTCTTTGTTACAAACTTATGCATATAGGAATTCAAGCCGCCTTCGTGATATTCATATATTTCAGTGTTGATCTGTAGTCCGGTGCATGAAGAAAAACCTGCTACGACCTGTTTGCCCGCTTCAAGCGCCTGTTTTGCTGCTGTGCCCAGGGACTTGGTGGGGTCAACCGCATCAAGTAAGATCACGTAGAACCTGTATGCAGGTATCGGATTCGATAGCATAGATCGTATATCCTGTAAGTCCAAGATATCACACCTCCATAATTTCTGCCGCGCCTTCGGATTTCATGATCCTGACCGTTATGAACTCAGCCGGAACGGTAGGTGCAACTTGTATTTCGGTAATTACCTGCCCGGCGTCGATCACCTCAGGTGGGTTGTTCTTCTCGCTGCAGGTTATAACAAATGCTTCGTCCTGGGTCGCTCCTGCAAGACCGCCCTCTTTCCATATCTCCCGCAGGAACCACGTGGTAGTATTCCGGATGCCAAGCCTCAGGTTGAAATCATTCGACTCGAAAACAGCCCATCGTGTGGACTGGTCTATGGATTTCTCGATCATGATAAGAAGGCGCCTCACATTTACATATCTCCACAGCGGGTCATAGCTCAGTGTGCGTGCGCCCCAGACGCGTATACCTCTTCCCGGAAATGACCTGATGCAGTTGATCCCTTCATGGTTCAACTGAACCTGCTGGCTATCCGAATAAACGACCTCAAGACCCGTGCAATTACTAACGATCTCGTTTGCAGGGGCTTTGTGCACACCGTATTCGGCATCGCTTTTTGCAAATATCCCCAGCACATGACCGGACGGGGGTATTAACCTCACTCCCGTCTCATTAATTTTCAGGGGGTCCGGCACCTCGATCCATGGATAATAGACAAAAGCGTACTTCGAATTATATTTTTTGCGCCACGTAAGGATATCCCCGCTCTCCAGGCCTTCAGGAAAGTCGAGCACTGCGACCCTATCTCCCTGTTTTTCGCACTGCGTGATCAAAGTCGCGTGTATCTCATCGATGTCGGTTTCTCGGAGCGAATGTGTAGAATACACCTCACCGGATTCGAACACATCATCCTCACACGGACCTGACTGTACCTTTGACCAGATCACGGTCTTCTGTGAATATACGATATCAGGTACTGCAAGTGAGGTGATGTCATCGATAGACTCAAATGTTGCAAGACCGCGGCGGGAAAGTTCGCTGCCTGTGAAATCCTCTGCTGCAAGTGTTTCTATCCCATCCGCTCCGCCTTCCAACCAGTTATCCGGCGTGCCGTCCGCTTCTTTTACTTTTATGACCTGGGGCATATTATAAGGGACAGGGGTTATGGAGTGCAGGTCTTCAACTGTTACCAGCACCGATTCTTCGTTGATCATATCAACGAAATACCGGGAATGCGCAGGATTCATTGACAGGAAAGTGAAGGTTTCCCTGATCTCGTCCCTGTACGACAGGGTCAGGTCAAATTCCATTGTAGCGAAGATAATGTCGCTGTCCCTGTCAACGTTCTGTAACGTATTGCCAGTCCATTTGATAACTCCGGATGAGCTGTCAACTTCTGAAAGCTCCACAATAATTTGTTTGATATCCCCACTCTGGTCGCTGTAGCGTATTGTAACAACACTGCCCTGTTCGAAATATCTGGCAGATCTCACCACTGCCGAGTCATAACCACCAGCCGGCTCATCATGCAGGAATCCTGAACAGGTGCTTGAGGCACGTGATGAGCTACGGATGTCAATCTCGATATCAGCGCCCCACCTGCCTTCGTTGATAGCGGTAATTTTCATGGTCTGCTGCCGCAGCCCGCCTGTCTCGTTATTACGGTCGTGGATGATCTTTGAAGCGCATGCTGCCTCATTGATATCTGCTATTCTTGTCACCCAGCATATCTGCCCGCCGTTATCGAAAAATCCCCTGACCGAATATGCAAGTATCCCGTCCGGGACCGGATCTCCAAAATAGAACGTAAACTCCTTTAAGCTGTTGATCCGGAGTGGTGTGTCTACCGGACCCCGTTCGCATATTCCGGTAAATCCGGGTATATCCATCCTCACCCTGGATACAGGAGAGATGCCGGATTCCACTTTCTCGAAATACACCCCTGGGGCAAGCTGGGAAGAGAGCATTCTGTCTCCTTATGACTCGATCTCAACACCTTCATGGACAAGTTCAAGGGTCTCGACAAAGGATTCATTTGTTTTGGCATTAAGGGCGCTGCCTTCCCATTTGATAGGCCATGCCTCGCGGAAGTTCCAGCGGTGGACCTCGGTGCCTACCTCATCCAGCAGAACGACACTTCCAGCCTTGCGCTCAACTTTCCCGGCGATCACGTCCTTGCGCCATTCCCAGAGTGAGAGGTCTTTTGTCATGCCGCGCTTTAATATGATGTTCGAGTATTTGCGCAGCCCTGGAAGTTTTCTTACAGTTAAGCCTTCGTTGCCTTCCCGGTAATCGATCACATCGTTATCGGTTGTAAGACCGCTGCATTCTGAGAAGCCTGCACTTGCTATTCCATCTATCTCAATTATAAAATTATAGACCGCATAGGGGTCATTTCTTTCACCAATTGCCATTTCTTACCACCTCCTCATTCAGTAACCTCTGAACCACCGGTCCACTGACCAATCCTGAATATAACAAATTCTGCAGGTTTTACGGGCGCTATGCCGATCTGCATGATCAGTTTACCGGTATCGATATCGTCCTGTGTCATTGTCGTCCTGTCACATTTGACAAAGAACGCTTCCTCGGGTGTACTGCCCTGCAGTGCACCATCCCGCCAGACGCGGGTTAAAAAGTTCGTGACAGAACGCCTCACCCGTGCCCACAGGGGTTCGTCGTTCGGTTCGAAGACCACCCACTGGGTGCCCTTTTCGACAGACTCCTCAATGAAGATAAAGAGTCTGCGGACGTTCACATATTTCCAGTCAGAGTTACTTGTGATACACCGTGCACCCCATACCCGGATTCCGCGGTTCGAGCTTCTAAAGTCCCGTATGACATTTATGTTGACAGGGTACGGGTTTAACATGTCGTGTTCCCGTTTGTTAAGTCTGTATTTCAGGTCTTTTATCCCTTTTACAACTTCGTTTGCGGGCGCTTTGTGAACTCCGCGCTCCACATCGCTCCTTGCATAGATGCCTGCTAAATATCCGGCTGGCGGTACGTAAATATTCACATCGTCCAGGGGGTCGTTTCTCAACAACCACGGGAAATACAATGCTGCATATTTGGTATCATACCTGGACCTGAAGGCTTTGATGTCTTCCAGGTCGGATGAGTCCTTGAGACCGTCCAGGATCGCAAACCTGTCTTTCAATAACTCGCACTGCAGAATAAGTTCGTTCTGGACATCTTCGTCTGTGATCCCGGGGGCGGCAATGATGCTCGCCTCGTCGATGTCTTCCAATGCCTTGATACCGGTCTTGTTCCCGGGTCCGTTGTCTGTGCCTATGAAATCATTGCTGCCTGGAAGTGAACCGTCATCTCCGGCTGTGAACGCCAGGTTCAGACCGTCGTCCCCGCAGGGCTGGTCAAAGGGATCGATCTTGCTGTATAACAGCGACGGATACATATCCTCAACATCGATGAGACTGGATTTGTCATGGATCTTTTTGTAGTAATAATGTGAAGTAATCGGGTTTGTGGTCAAAAACTCGAAGCTTTCTGTCTGGTCCTCATACGATGCAACAACGCGGAACTCGCAGGTGGATACTGTTTTTGTTGCAGGAGTGGCAGT
>CBDUUM010000077.1:0-6793 GCA_965370445.1 uncultured Methanosarcinales archaeon | reverse complement strand
GTGAAGAATTAACACTAGGTGAAGAATTAACACCAAACAAAGAACTAACACCTGAAGAAGAATCACTTCAACCCATCAAGCTCGATGAAAAAATTCCAACCTCTAACCTGATAGACAAGCTATCCAGTGGAAAGGACGAACTCTCTGATATGCTTAGCGAAAAAATCGAAGAGCGACAGATGGAAGTTAGGGAACCTGCTTCAGGGGAGCAGGAAAGCGGAAGGGACCTTGTTAAAGACATAATGGAAGAACAGCTTGCAAGCGACGTTGAAACGAGAATAAAATCCATTAAAGAAAAGCATGAATTGGCAATGGAAGAAACGAAACCTGCCTCTACTTTTGAACGTGTTAAGAAGTACTTTGCCAAAGATCTTGAAGAAATTGAAGATTATGATCCTGATATTCATGGCCCACTCGTTACTTTTGATGGACTGGATAAACATGAAGAGGTCGAACGGTACTGGGTAAACGAGCCTTTTGCTTTTGTTGTAATCCTGAACAACATAGAAAGAAAAGAAAATATATACTATGTAGTAGAGCCCCCACTGTCCAGTTTTGAGGACACATTCCTTAAAGAGATCAAGGACCGTCTAAGGGATGTACTACTTGTGGAAGATGTAATATCTGACGATGATAAGGAACTGGTCCTGACCACGAAAGTCAAAGAGCTGGTGATGGATTATGCCATCGAACTGACACCTCCACTACTTGCAAAAATCCTATATTATGTAATACGTGATTTTACCGGTTTTGGATATATAGATGCTATCCAAAAAGATGACAGGATTGAGGATGTGTCCTGCAACGGTCACGATGTGCCTATATACTTATACCACAAGCAGTATACCAATATTGCTACCAATGTTGTATATACCGCAGATGAACTGGACTCGTTCATTATTAAGCTGGCACAACGCAGTGGAAAGCACATTTCTGTTGCCGAGCCATTAATCGATGCGACAATGCCTGACGGCTCCCGTATCCAGATGACGCTGAGCACCCACGTCACTGCCCGCGGTGGTACATTCACAATCAGGAAGTTCGGTGACGTGCCACTGACACCTATTGACCTGATCATCTGGAAGACATTCAGTTCAGAGACTATGGCATACCTATGGTTGTGCATCGAGAATAACAAGAGCCTCATCTTTGCGGGCGGTACCGCATCAGGTAAAACATCATCTCTTAATGCAGTTGCACTGTTCATTCCCAGACAGGCCAAAGTTATATCCCTGGAAGATACCAGGGAATTAAAACTTCCGCACCCCAACTGGATCCCTTCTATTACCAGGGATGCTTTCACAGCTGATGAACGGGGTGCCATAGATATGTACGAACTCTTAAAAGCTGCCCTGCGACAGAGGCCCGAATTCCTGCTTGTAGGTGAGGTAAGGGGTAAGGAAGCACTCACCCTTTTCCAGGCCATGAGTACGGGTCACACCACCTTCTCCACTATGCACGCAGATTCAGTGGCATCTGCCATCCACAGGCTTGAAAATCCACCAATAAGTGTACCCAGAAGTATGATACAGGCACTTAACATAATCAGCATCCAGACACAGACCTATACCAAGGGTAAAAGGGTCAGGAGAAATACAAAAATGGTGGAGATCATTGATATTGACCCCCAGACCAGGAACATCCGTACCAATGATATTTTCAACTGGGATTCTATGACAGATACTTTCCAGAAAGTGGGTGAGTCCAAGGCGGTAAATGATATCATGGTCAAAAGGGCATGGAATATCAAGGACGTACGCAGGGAATTAAAGTACAGGGAAAAAGTGCTTGAATTCCTGTCAAAGAATAATATCACCGATTACGACGCAGTATCTACCATTATCTATGAATATTCCATTGATCCTGAGAAGGTTTTGGAGAAATTAAAAATAAAAGAATAACCGATTTCCAATAGAAAATCGTGCCAGATCATGGACGACGTCAATGCCAAACCCAAGCTTGAAAAAGCATCTAAAAGTAAAGAGCCTATCTTTGATGTTTACTCTAAAAAGGTAAAATTCTTATTCCACAAATTGAAAATGACGCCCTTTATCATACTGGGCGACAAAATGAAAGAGCGGGAAGATAAGTATTACACCCTGAAAAAAGAGCTCAAGCAGGCCCGTATGTCAATGTCATACGAGATGTACCTGTCCAACATAATATTCTATTCGGTCCTGGCGGGGTTAGCTGGTGCCATACTGGGACTGATCGTTGCATTTCTTGTTATCATAGTAATAGGCCTGCCTGACCAGATCACTAATCTCACTTTTACCCAGGAACTGGCCTGGATACTTGATTTCAAGGAACTGATAGTGGGTACTATTATTTTTATATTCCTTACACTGACCCTCGGAGGCACTACACTTGTTTTGTTCCTGATGTATCCCAAATTCCTGGTAGGTGAACGTAAAGGTGCCATTAACCGTAACCTCCCTTCAGCGGTCACGTTCATGTATGCGCTAAGCAGGAGCGGTATGAACATCATTGAACTGTTCAGGGCACTGAGTGCCAGCAGGTACACATACGGTGAAGTGTCAAGGGAAGTAGAAGTGATATTAAGGGATATGGACTATTTCGGTAACGACCTCAGGACTGCTCTACATAATATCAGTGAACTCACACCATCTGATAAATTCCAGGATTTGATGTATAACCTGCTGACCGTTATAGACAGCGGCGGTGATATTCCATCATACTTCAGGGACAAATCCGAACAGTACGCCCAGTCAGCAAAATATGAACAGAAAGGTTTCCTTGAGACCCTTGCACTTATTGCAGAGTCGTATGTCACAGCTTTTGTAGCAGGACCTTTGTTCATTATCATAATGGGCGTCATGATGAGTGTCATGGGTTCGGATACTATGTTGAGCCTGTATGCTATTGTTTATATGGTGATACCTGTGGGCTCGTTCATGTTCGTTTTCATGATTGGTATCATGACTCCTGGTGCTTCAGGGGAACCACCTTTACTCCCCACACAAAAACTTCTTCCGGATGAGATTGAACTCCCACCCGAAGACGACCCAGAATTTAATAATTTCAAATCCTTTGTGAAATCAAGAAAGACACTTGCCTTTAGAAAAGTGCTCAAGGACCCGTTGAAAACTATTAAGGAAAAACCGACAAATATTCTTATAATTACAGGTCCAATTGCTTTAATTGTCCTGATCGCTTCTGTATTTAGTGCTTTGCAAGCTCCGAATCTTATCGATTTTATTGATGACCGTATTGTGTATGCTATCTATATAATTATCGTACCACTGGCGTTCTTCCATGAAATAAAGAATTTCAAGCAAAAACGTATACAGAACCAGATTCCGGATTTCCTTAAAAAACTTGCCAGCACCAATGAGACCGGAATGGCACTTCGGGATTCCATTGCCCTGATGGCACGGTCCAAGATCGGGCATCTGAGCAAGCAGATCAGACTTGTCTGGAAAGATATTGACTGGGGTCTTGATATCAACACCTCACTGGCCCGTTTCTCGAACCGTATCAGGACCCATACTGTGGTAAGAGCTATTACTCTTATTACCAAAGCCAATGAATCCAGTGGTGATGTGGGTGAAGTACTGTTGGTTGCTGCAAGGGATGCAGCATTTGAACAGGAAATGCAGAAAGAACGTTCCGTTAATATGCTGATCTATGTCATGATCATCTATATCTCTTTCATGGTTTTCGTTGGTGTCGTGTACGTTATCTCCACCACATTCCTTTCCGAGATGGCAAATGCGGCCGAGCAAATGACTGCATCTGGTGCACAGGGAGGGGGTTTCATGGAGGAGTTTGACCTTAATGTATTCAACAGGTTGTTCTTCCATGCAGCTGTGATACAGGGTGTATGTTCAGGTCTTATCGCAGGGGTGATGGGAGAAGGGAGTCTCTTATCTGGTTTGAAGCACTCCACAATAATGCTTACAATAGGATACCTGTTATTCACACTGGCCGTGCTGTAGGTGATGTTGGACTTTTTCTTTGGGATAGATCACTGTGTGCTTTAGAAGTGAACGTATCATAATGTATTTATAGAACTGCAAACAATGAAGATGCGTTTCGCAATATTATTCTATAACATTTTCGATAGAGGTGAATCTATGAATATAAAACCAATCGGTGAAAGAGTTTTAATCAAACCAATGAAAGAAGAAGAAAAGACTGCTGGTGGGATCTACATTCCAGAGACTGCAAAAGAAAAGAAAAAACAGGGAGTAGTCGTAGAAATAGGCACTGCCAGCGATGATAATGAAATGCCTGTACAGAAAGGTGACCTGATATTATATACGGGATATGATACGGAAGAGCTGGAAATGAACGGTGAAGAATACATCATAATCAACATAAGCGATATAATCGCAAAGCTTGAGTAGGTGAACATAAATGGCAAAACAATTAATTTTTGATGATGATGCAAGGCATGCCCTGATGAGGGGAGTGGACCAGCTTGCCAATACTGTAAAGATCACACTGGGTCCGAAAGGAAGGAACGTGGTGCTATCATCACCTTTTGGCAGTCCGACCATTACAAATGATGGTGTTACTATAGCCAAGGAGATAGACCTGGAAGACCCGTATGAGGACATGGGAGCCAAACTGGTTAAGGAAGTGGCTACCAAAACCCAGGATGTAGCCGGTGATGGTACAACCACTGCAACACTGCTGACCCAGGCCATCCTCCACAAGGGCATGAGGAACATCACAGTGGGAGCCAATCCCATTGAGATAAAACGAGGCATAGACAAGGCCACTAAAGCCGTGGTTGAAGACATTCAATCCAAGAGTGAGGAAGTTAAGGGCAAGGATAAGATCACCCAGGTGGCTACAATCTCGGCCAATAATGATGAAGTGATCGGGAACTTGATCTCAGATGCTATGGAGAAAGTGAGTGCAGCAGGTGTCATAACCGTTGAAGAGGCAAAATCCATGGATACCTACCTGGAAGTGGTGGAAGGTATGCAGTTCGATAAGGGCTATATTTCCCCGTACATGTCTACAGATACTGAGAAGATGGAGGCTGTACTTGAAGAGCCAAGGATTCTTTTATTTGATAAAAATATCAGTTCAATGAAGGACTTCCTTCCCGTCCTGGAGGCAGTGGTGAAGGAAAATAAACCATTGTTGATCATTGCAGAAGATGTGGAAGGCGAAGCACTGGCTACCACTGTACTGAACATCATTCGCGGCACGCTTAAAGTATGCGCGGTAAAAGCGCCCGGTTTCGGTGATGAACGCAAAGAGATGATGGAAGATATTGCAGCAGTAACAGGTGCAAAGGTTATCAGTGAAGAAAAGGGTATGAAACTTGAGAATACCACACTGGCTGACCTGGGCGGTGCCCGCAAGATCAGGGTGAACAAGGAGAAGACCATTATCATCGAAGGACAGGGCTCGAAAGATGATATTGAGAGGAGAGTGTCCATCATTGAGGGGCAGATCAAGCTGGAAGATTCGGATTACAAGATCAAGAACCTCAAAAAGCGCCTTGGCAAGCTGGCAGGTGGTGTGGCTGTGATCAATGTTGGTGCCGCCACTGAGACCGAACTTAAGGATAAGAAGATGCGTATCGATGATGCATTGAACGCTACCAAGGCTGCCATCGAGGAAGGCGTGGTTGCAGGCGGCGGAATTGCATTGCTCAGGGCTGCCAGGGCACTGGATGGCCTGTCCCTTGAGGGCGACCAGGAGATAGGACGGAACATTATCTTACAGGCAATCGAGGAGCCGCTGAAACAGATAGCTACCAATGCCGGCAAGGAAGGGTCAGTAGTGGTGGAACACTTGAAATCAGACACCAACCCCAATATGGGGTATGATGCAAAGTCCGATGAGTACAAGGATATGGTTGAAGCTGGCATCATCGACCCTGTGAAGGTAGTACGCAGCGCATTGCAGAATGCGGCCAGTATTGCCAGCCTGGTGCTGACCACCGAGGCCCTTGTGGCCGACATCCCGGAAGAGAAGGGTGCAATGCCTCCGATGCCGGGACCTGAGAGCTACATGGGAATGTAGTTCTATTTTTTCTTTTTTTCCTATTTTCCTTTTTTTTCGTTTTTCAATTTTTCCATTTCAATCAGGACAGATATTTTCACTCATGAGCAATTTCTACTGGTCGCTCCCTGGAAATAATTACGGCACCCAGTAATATCAGTGCCCCGCCTGCCAGCATGAATGTAGTGACCGGTTCGCTGAGGATGAGGTAGGCAAAGACCACGGCACTGGCCGGCTCCAGCAGTGCTACGATGCTGGCGTTTTGTGCCCTGACCTGCATGAGGCCGCTAAGATAGAGCACCAGGGCCATGGCAGTAGATATGAGGCCGAACAGGACAAGTACGGCTAGGTTATCCAGCAGTACTTTTGCGGTGATTGCAACCGAATATGGGGAGAAGATCAGCAAGGTTATGAGCAGTGCCCATGCACCCTGGGCCGTGCCTGTGTAGTAGTCCTTCAGGTACCTGGAAGTAAGTGTCATCCCGCAATATAACAGGCCTGACACCAGCCCGGCGGCAAGTCCAATGAGATATGTGTAATCCACATCCTGGAAAAGTGTATCTGGCCGGATGACCAGGATGACCCCGAGAATGGATATGGCCAGTGCAAAGATGCTCCTGCGGTTGATGTACTCCTTAAGCAAGAGGGGGGAGAGCAGGGTGACGTAGATTGGGGCTGTGTAGAGCAAAAGCACTGCAATTGAGACTGATGTGTATTTTACCGATAAGAAGTAGGAGAGCATGGTGCCTGCCTGCAGCAGACCCAGCAGCAGGATATACTGTTTCTTTTGCCCGAGCCGCATTTC
>CBDUUM010000076.1:0-6915 GCA_965370445.1 uncultured Methanosarcinales archaeon | reverse complement strand
AAAAAATCATAACATCAATTCTTACAAGCTTTAAATCTGTGGACATAAATCATATCCTCAATACCTTCACTGGAAGGCTGGCGTTTAATTCCCGGGACAGGTTATTCTATGTTGTCATTGAATCCTCTTAACCGGACTACAACTCTACACAGTTTTGCCATACGCCGTGGACATTACAATAAGAAAGCGCACAAAAATGAACATTAACCAGTCAACTCCCGCAGCCTGGCATCTGTCAGCGGTTTGGGGTCACAGGCCGAGTCGCGCTCAATGATGGTGCGGGCAAGTTTGCGATACACTTTTGCAATCTCACTTTCCGGCTCTTTTTCGATAACAGAGAACCCTGCCCGCTCACAGGCCTGTACAAGAGGGTCCTTTGGTATAAATGCCAGTAGTTCACTGCCCAGTTCCCTGGCAAAGGCACTCACAATAGCCTCCTCGTTCTCGGCATTGCGGCTGTTGCATATCACACCGTTCAAGTGGTTGCCCAGCCTTGCAAAGCCCTTGCAGATATTGTTGGCCGCATACAGGGGCATGTATTCGCCAGAAGTAAGCACATATGTATCATTAACTAATCCCTTGCGGATAGGTGCTGCAAACCCGCCGCACACAATATCCCCGGGCACGTCATAGATGATCAGGTCACAGTCCTGCATGACAGTGGAAATCTTCTGAAGCATCTTGATGGCCACAATTATACCCCTGCCTGCACAGCCGATACCGGGCTCGGGACCGCCCACTTCCACGCACCTGACACCTTTATACCCCTCAAATACCACATCTTTTTCAGTGATCTCAACACGCTGCTGCATCAGTTCCATGACCGTAGGGATGCGATGTCCCCCGAGCAGTGTGATGGACGAGTCGCTCTTCGGGTCGCAGCCTATGATGGTGACACTGTGTCCCTCATCTGCACACGCCGCAGCTATATTGGATGCAGTGCTGCTCTTACCAATACCGCCTTTTCCGTAGATGGCTATCTGTTTCACTGCATTTCCTCCCGTGCCAGTTCACGCAGGGTGGCCCCGAACTCGGATTCCACGATATTACTGACGCCCAGGGTCTTTGGGTGCAGGTCTATCTCTACCATTACATGGTCATGCCCCATTTCCTTGAGGGGCAGTACCTGCCTGGGCCCGTTGGTCACAGAGATGATCTCCATACCTTCCAGGTTATCCATGGGTATGGCATGGGGTACGCCCGTTATCACGGCAAAATCAAATCCAGGGTATTTTTCCGCAATCAGCTTGCTGACGGTTTCCCCGGTTACCGGATATTCGTCAAGCCCGCCAATGATCTCATGCACTTCCACACCCATATCTTTTAAGTCGCGGGCAATGTTGCGGGCATGGGCCCTGACCCTGTCCAGTCCCAGGTTCTCATCCAGGTTGGCCATATTGACTATCACTGAATCAGAGCCCAGGTCCTTTGCCACCTGGTTCACTGCTGCATTGATATCTGCGAACATGTACCCGGTCTCCTTTTTGGCATTCAGGATGTTGATGCACTTCTTGCCTTCCTTTAGTAATTGTATAATACGCTTTGCCACAGTATATTTGGTATCGCCGCGGCTGGGTTCCAGATATTCCTTACTGGCTGCACCGTGGCGTTTTTCTACTTCGGTGGCCTCATTTAAGAGTACTTTCTGCCGTTCGAACTCTTCCTCGCTGAGAATCCCTGCGGCCAGTGCCGATTCCAGTGCAATGACCACGCCTTTGGTATTCTCACGGTACCCGGCGTGCACTTCCACTTCTATCACAGGGACATCGGGATTCACTTCCAGGACTGCCTCATGCAGTTCCTCGCCTATGATCATACTGGCGCAGGTACCCACGATGCCTATACTTTTCGGGTCGAACATCTCGATAACCTTATTGAGTATATTTACCAGTTCATCATGGCCACCGAACACGAAACCGGACTCGTCCAGTGCAGTGGTGACCACACGCAGGCCGTCCTCTTCAAGGAGCCTGGCATGTTTGAAACTACACCCTGCCGGGCCGTGCAGGATTACCACGTCTACGTCAAGGTCGCGCAGGGTATACAGTGCTGCCACAATGGAACTGGGCCTGGGGTGCATGATCAAGGGTTCAGGGGGTTTGGGTGCTGGACTCATTCTTTTATTATCCTCCGGTTTATCTGAAACATTTTACACATGAAATTATAATATCGTTCTCTTTTGTCAGCGACTCTGCCATCTCGATTGCGCGTTCGAGGCTGTCTGCATGGTGGATGTTATTCCCGCTGATACCTTCCATTCTCTCGCCTACTAAGATAATATCATCCACATCACTGCCGTGTTCAATGGTAAAGGTACTGACATCTCCAGGGTCAAGCCCTTCGCATACCTGCTTTGCCTCTTCGCCAAGTGCAAGCACAAGCCTATTGCCTGTTTTTGCAATATTTTTAGCATATTCCAGTGCATGCCCCACTGAGTTGATGTTCATGCCGGAATTAGAGTTATCCACCATTTTCCGGCCTGCCCACTCCACCAGCCTCATCCTGCCGTGCACTCCCTGGAAATCGAGCAGTGTAGACTCTATATCCCCTGGTCCCACATCCAACATACAGGCGGCTGCGGCCGCACAGACCATAGCTGTGGAATAAGACGAGGGGTCATAACCTGGACCTGGCATGAACCTGATGGTTCCGCAATTCAGGGATTCGCAATTGATGGTCCGGATTCCAGTGTGCGGGTCATTCATATACACGTCGCCGTTTCCTGGTATATCACTGAAGGTGACAATTTCCACACCATCAGGTGGATCTATCTGCCCAACAGATGCGTTTACAAGCAGTCTGCTGCCGTGTTTTGCATAGTCCACCATCTGCATCTTGGCCGTGGTGGATGTGCTGCTGCCGCCAGCTATGGTGTACTCGCTATCCAGGCTGGTGATAATACCTACATCGGCAGCTCCGGTGCCGCCAAGGGATACTTCGAATATATACAGGTCAGGCTTGATATCAGCTGCATGTTCCAGTGCTTCAAGGATACTGCCCGGTGCGATGCTGAGGCCGTGATGTACCTTTATGGGTACACCCTTTTGCCAGTGCTCCACTCCGCGGGTGGTGTGGGACAGAACCGACATGCCGCGGGATGCCATATCAGCCAGTAGTGTGGCAGTACTTGTCTTGGCACCCGTACCTGTTATTTCTACAATTCTTCCCCCCAGGCTCCTGCCCAGGGTGCCTGATATGAGTTCACCTGCTGCCCTGTGATGGGTGATCACGGCACAGTCAGCACACTCGGCACTGTCCGGCATGAGGGCAGGGTTCAGGTGTACCGGTGCAACTATCAGGTCGATATCAGTGTTTATTTTATCAGCAATCTTTATGCCGTCCTTTTCAAGCCCTGACAGTATATCACTGCTTACGGTACCGTATATGTCAATACCGGTAACGCTTCGTGCTTGTCTGGCGATGTGGCGTGCCAGTGGGATGCCGCCATGGGTCAGGTCTATGACAGCCACATCTTTATTTTCGAACAGCATATACGACTTTTATTCCAGTGCTTCCATTACCCTCTTATATGTCAGGTCAGCTATCAGCTGGTCAGCACCAAGAGGCTCGGCATAGACCAGGGTCACATCGTTGCCGTTAAGCTGGATTGTCGTACTGCGGTTCTCCCTGCTGATACCCAGTATCTTGGGGATATCCTCTGTGGTATGCACGCCGTGTGCCAAAAATATGGGTACGGCCACTATGGTGGTCACTCCCGTACCTTCAAAGGCCTTCAATCCTTCATCCATTGTTGGATCGTCCATGTTCATAAATCCGATATTGACCACTGTATTTTCGTATGTCTCTGCAATAAGGTTAGCAACCCCGGATACAACATCTTTATTGTACGGTAGTCTGCTTCCGTGACCAAGTGCCAGTATTCCAATTTTTTCTGTCATGAATTTCATCTCAGTTAAGCTAAATATTACAACGGTAACACCATTTATGGAAAAAGTGTTACGCTAGGGGGTATATTCTAATACTTATTAGATATAATGGTTTTGCATAATTAATCACAATGCTAAAATATAATGAAAAAACTTTCAGTGTTTTACTGATTACTTCGCAAAGGGTAGGAATATGGAAGATCACATAAAAGTATCTGATATCAGCAATTATCTCAAATGTCCCAGACAAGTCTATTATACTTATAAAGAGCCCAGGCCCGGAAATACCATTACTTCTGCTTATGTCGAGTCACTATTGATCAGGGAAATGGCCCGGTCCTATGCAGATGTGGTGCGGTCAGGGAACATGGATGGTGCACTGCAGGAACTCCTTGATGTTGCAGCAAACCAGCTTACTGCCATTTACAGGGAGGAGCTAATGGGCATTGATGAAGAAATGCTTTTAGAAGCCGTTGAGGCTGTAAGGTCGCATCTGGAAGGGATCAAGTGCGGAATTCTGGAATCAGTTGAAAGGTTGGGCAGTGACAGGCTGGTTGAGTTGCTCACTTCCCATGATACTGAGCCGGTGTTATATTCAAAGAAGTTTGGCCTTTCCGGAAGCCCTGACCGGTTGCTTATGGTGGATGATATGCCGGGCCTGTCTATAATCCGTACGGGCCGTGCCCCCGAATCAGGTATATGGAAAAATGACAGGATTAAGCTCACTGCCCTTTCCATCCTGGTGGAGGAAGAATATGACTGTGTTGTGGGTTCGGGAACTGTGGAATATGCCAGGTATGGTATTGTACGCAATATAAAGATCAAACGGGCTGACCGGAGGAAGGTGCTGGTACTTGCTGGCAGGATCCGGAAGATCAGGGATGGTAGGCTGCCCCACCGCCCGGATGATGCACCTTGTGATTACTGCAGCTATGCGGAGTTATGCCAGGTTGCTCCAACCCTTGCCTCCAAGTTCTTCTGATAAGGCAAAATCATAATATTGAAATAATATGGCTGTTCAAACAAAGACCAACAGGTATTTATTAAATAAATAATAAACTTAGTTCGTATGGTTTCGAACAAATCATATATTATTATATTGTGAAATTCTAAATAATGAATAAACAAATGTGATACAATGGTAGATATAACAGATTTAGCAGCAGAAGAGCTGAAAAATCTCCTGGAACAGGAGAACAAGCAAGACCATGCATTGCGTATTTTCACGGCAGGTATGGGTTGCAGTGGTGTCAGGTATGGAATGTCACTGGATGATACCAGGAATGAGGAAGATGTTGAACTTACCAGCAATGGCGTCAGGATTCTTATAGCATCCAGTATTCAGGAATCACTTGATGGTGTGGAGATTGATTTTATAGATAATGAAGCAGGAAAAGGGTTCGTTATCAAGGATCCCAATGCAGCACAATGCAGATCATGCTGCTCCTGTTAAGGGGCGTTTTTCTTTTTTTTCATAGTATATCAAGTATAACTTGATGTACTCAAGAAAATCCGACCTAATGGAGGATTTTGTTCTTCGATCTTTGGGTATTGGCTCACAAGAAAGTGGGCATGATGCAGTGAGATAATAATCGGAATATGGATATACCTACGCACTGAACCTTACAACCCCATAGCGTCAGGAATGGCTTGTAACTTCCTAAATTATCCACTCTATTCTTAATCTCAATCGTTATACCCCGCAGCTCTGCTGCGGTTGGGTGTGCCGGCGCAACGTTTGATTTCTACTCTTCAAGCCATTTTAGGGGCAGAAATGAGCATGGAAGCAGTTTGCTGATGCTTATAACGGTAAATCCAAGCCATTCCTGACGCTATGGGAAAAAAGTGTCTACTGGCTGAGTTTTATTATGGCTTCTGCCAGGTCTCCGCCTGAGCTTTCCAGGGCTGCCTTCGCTTCATCCGGGGTTTTTCCGGTCTGCTCTGCCACTAGCGCTACATCTTCATCCGGAATTGGGGTTTCACGTGGAACTTCTCTTGGATTTCCTACAATCTGGTATGTAAGCATACCCGGAGCCGCCACCTTTGTTACGCTGGCATCATCAAAGATGATATCAGTGTCTGGAGTCCGTATAATTACCTGTTCCACATTATCGATCTCTTTTGTGTCTATCCCCATCTGTTTCATCATCTGGTTCATGGCCCTGGGATTGACTCCTCGCATTCCGGCTGGTTTTTTTGCCATTTATTTCACCTGCAATTTAGATATAGCACCCAATATTAATACATTGTTCTAATTTTATCTTTAAAGAGGCTGTCCAACAATTACTGACCACCAATAGATCAGCCTGGAAAACCAATTGTTTTACTCTTGCGCCAAATGAACATCAATATGAACAAGTATCCATATAAACAATATCAGTGTGATTACCGTGGCTATTGAACAATATTAAGTATAATTTACCATAGCAGGATGTCCCTAATCTTTGACTCATTCCAGTAAATGCCGCTGAGAAGCCATGTAAGTGCATAATCCTTTTCAAAAGTAGCTACATCGAATCCGGTCTTTCTGGCCGCCTTCTTTAAACGTTATCAAGTTTTACACTGTTATTTTCGATTGATGAACTCATAATGTTGAATCACGATTCATACTGATGAATTTTGTGAATGCCCGCCACCTCCGCACCCCCATCCTCGGCCGCCCCTTCAGCGCAACAGGTCCGGCGGCAGGCTGCGGGTGAGTGTAGGATAAATGTCGTGTCAATTCAGAGGCACTCACCGCAAAGAGCGCAAAGTTCGCAAAGACATTGTAACCTTAACTTTGCGCCCTTTGCGTGCTTTGCGGTGCAGTATTTCATAAATCATATATTTTTACAGCCATGGCCGCCGCTGGCAGCACCCAACAACACCCGCGGTTGCCGTTTGCACACACCATTCCCAATCCACGCTCAGCGCATGTGCGGAAAGAAAGCAGGCTGGAATTATTCCAATTTCATTATTAACCGCAGATGAACGCAGATGAACGCAGATAACGGTTAGTATGTATTTTAATTTTAATTATACGGTGGAA
>CBDUUM010000075.1:0-7055 GCA_965370445.1 uncultured Methanosarcinales archaeon | reverse complement strand
TGCAATATTGATGCAGTCTATAAGATATACAAGAGCCCTTACGGTTTGCTGCATATGTTCATGCGTGCTAATATCTTTCCCCTGGGACTGTTCTGCATGGATACGTTCTCACACGAGGGTATTGAAGAGTTTGTGGCATCTAAGCACCTGGGACTGAAAGACATTGAAAGTATGAAGATATGGCGGGGGAAGATCGAACTGGAGACGGGGGGTGAGACCTTTGTTTACGATCTTAGTGAACTGGACCCATACAGGAGTTCTTCATGTAAATACTGCACAGACCTCACCGCCAGGCATGCAGCGATCAGTTTTGGTGGTGTAGGTACTCCTGACGGGTGGACTACGGTATTTACAAGGTCAGGACGCGGGTATGAGATATTCAATGAGGCAGTAGAGAGGGGGTATATCGAATCCAGGGACCTTGAAGAAAAGGAGATGGCAAGGGTATTGAACCTTGCCAGGATGAAGAAGGTCCAGAAATACGGTCTTATACGCAGGGAAAAATGAACAACTAACCCATTATTCCCAGGAAATCCTTAAGGGCTGGTAACCTGTGGGGTACTCTTTCATTAATTACCTCAAAAAAGGCATACATATCCTCCTCATCCAGTCCCCTGATATCCTCCTGTGCCTTGAGTGCCAGGTCTACCAGGTATTCCAGTTCGTCATTGGTGAGACGCAGCACCCGCTCCTTGAAATCCTCGCCTGATTGGGCCAACCTGTGGGATACCGGGCGCAGAAGAAAGAGGTACTGGTGCCCCTGCGGGGAAATGATGTTGCCCTGCAGTTCAGGGGCCAGCTTGTTGAATATTTCAATATCTTTTTGTGTGAATTCCCTTGCCATACAGTGGTATGGGTTTTTATTTGCAATAGCAATTTCCCTCTACTGTGTCAGGGGGACAGCCTCTATACAATTCTTCAGACTTCACAGTCTGTTCATTACATTTCTCAACAATCCTACCCTTCCATCCATTCATTCACTTTCCCGCCGCCCCGGCATCTGCACTTTACCCTGCCACCGCAGCCCGTCAGGGCGGCAGGGTGGCAGCCAGCCGTGTGGATTCGTACGAGTTTCGAACCGCGGATTTCTCCTTGGTTGATCTTCTTTGCCATGATCCATTTATCATACTCGATCAGAATAAATTAGAAAGTCTCTAACAAATTATCAACCGATCATATCACCAAACTTATATTTCCTGATGTTGTAACTATTTTAGGTTTTATGATGGAAAGGAAAGAGTTCAGGGAACTAATATCATCACAGCATGCCAGGCAGGTGATCAGCCAGATACACCTTGAGCCCGGGATATTGAAACTGGAATTGAAAGAAGCCCTGGGTAGAGTGCTGGCTGAGGATACTACTGCGCAAGTGGATGTCCCGGGTTTTGATCGTGCCTCTATGGATGGGTATGCTGTACGTGCAAAAGATACATACCTGGCAAGAGAGGATAAGCCGGTAACACTGGAACTTACCGGCAGTATCGATACGGGCTCTGTACCTGATGTTGTGGTAGACAATGATACGGTAGTGGAGATATCCACAGGTGCCATGATGCCGGCAGGTGCCGATGCGGTAGTGATGGTAGAATACACCAGGACTGAAGGCAGCAGCCTCCATATTATGCGCCCGGTCTCTGTCAATGAGAATGTTATCCATGCGGGCTCGGATATCATGGTGGGAGAAAGGGTGCTGCAGGCAGGTACCAGATTGACACCAAGGGAGATCGGCGTGCTGTCTGCTGTAGGGGTGCAGCATATAAAGGCCAGGAACCTGGTCGTAGGAATAATATCAACAGGCTCGGAACTTGTCCCACCAGGCAGCGAACTGGGGCCCGGTATGGTCTATGATATCAATTCATATTCTATTGGTGCAGCAGCCAGGGAATGCGGTGCAGAGGTCAACTACTATGGTATTGCCAGGGACAACCGTCCATACATGGAAGAGATACTGGGTCGTGCCGTAAATGAATGCCATCTCGTAATAACATCAGGCAGCACTTCGGCTGGTGCAGGTGATATGATGTACCGTATCATCGGTGAACGTGGTCGGGAACTGATCCATGGAATCGATATCAAGCCGGGAAAACCTGTAATTGTCGGCATAGTCGATGACACACCAGTGTTCGGGCTGCCAGGTTATCCCACATCCGCGCTCACAATTTTCAATGAATTCACTGCACCTCTTATCAGGCGTGCCCTGGGGTTATTCAGTTCAAGGTCTACAGTAAAGGCACGAATGGCAGTGGATTACCATTCACCAGGGCGGCGGCAGTTGTTAACAGTTGGTCTTGTAAGAGGTCTGGCATATCCGGTAGATAAGGGGTCCGGTGCCATAACAACACTGGCAGATGCAGATGGTTTTATTGAGATAGACCCCCAGGTAGAGATGCTTGATGCTGGTGACGAAGTGGTGGTCACCCTGATGGGAGATGTGAGATCCCCGGACGTGCTTTTTATTGGCAGTCATTGCCTGGGTTTTGAGGCACTGATGCGCCTTTTGCCCTTCAGTGTGAGAATGATAAATACCGGCAGTACGGGAGGAATGATAGCAGTAAGGGATGGAATCGCTGACATGGGCGGAGTGCATCTGATGGACGAAACAGGTAAGTACAATCTTTCGTTCCTCAAGACCTTTGGACTGGATAATGCCGTGCTTGTCAAAGGTTACCTGCGGGACCAGGGACTTATTGTAGAACCTGGCAGTGACATTGTGGGATTTGAAGACATTGTGGGCCGCAGGATGATAAACCGAACGCGGGGTTCGGGCACAAGGGTGTTGACGGATATGAAACTAAAGGAAGTGGCCAAAAAGATGGGAACAGGATATGATGAACTGTGTGCTGCGCTCAAAGGATATGATACAGAGGCAAAAACGCACAGTGCTGTTGCGGCGGCCGTTCGTTTGGGAAGAGCCGATGTGGGTGTAGGGATCAGGTCAGCGGCTGAATTGAACGGGTTGAAATTCATCCATATTGCGGACGAGGAATATGATTTTATCGTACAGGGGAAGTTCATTAAAAGTGAGATGGGGAAGGTATTCCTTGATGTACTGCAAAGCGACGAATTTAGTGCCAGTTTGCCTGCAGGCATGAGGACATACAACATGACCGGTAAGGTCATGGATATGTGATATGTCAATCATACATTAATACAGTCGAAAACCACAAGATTAATATTTAATACAGATAATGAAATACAATCATTTAATATAATACAGGGGCAATTGTTTTATCTCTTTATGCTTAAATAACCATATCAAGTAAACTTTGTGTATATATGAATTATTAAGAAAAGTTTATAATTGTATTAGGCTGGATGTATCTTCCCCTTGAAGAAAGGAAAAAATGGTGGAAATTACGGATGGGAAATATTAAAATCGGGATTGTAGGGATTGGTAATTGTGCAAGTTCATTGATCCAGGGCCTTGAGTACTATAAAAACAAGGACAGCAATGATTCAAATGGATTGATGCACTGGGATATCGGCGGTTATAAACCTAATAATATCGAAGTAGTTGCTGCTTTTGATATTGACAAGCGTAAAGTGGGTGTGGATGTCTCTGAAGCCATTTTTACATTGCCGAACTGTACAAAAGTATTTTGTAGTGAAATCCCAAAAACAGGTGTGAAGGTAAGTATGGGGAAAGCACTTGACGGCTATTCTTCCCATATGGCGGATTATGACGAAAACCGTACATTTATACTGTCTGATGAGAAAGAACCATCAAAGGAAGACGTAGTAAGGATATTACAGGAGTCCGGTGCTGAGATGCTCCTGAACTACTGCCCGGTTGGCTCAGAAGAAGCTTCAAAATTCTATGCTGAATGTGCCCTGGAAGCAGGTGTGGGTTTTATTAATAATATTCCTGTCTTCATTGCCAGTGACCCTGTGTGGGCGGCAAAATTTGAAGAAAAAGGCATCCCCATTATCGGGGATGACATAAAGGCCCAGATAGGTGCCACCATCACACACAGGACACTGGTGGACCTGTTCGAAAAGAGGGGAGTTAAATTGGATAGGACTTACCAGTTGAATACAGGTGGCAATACTGACTTCCTCAATATGCTGAACCGGAGCAGGCTTGCTTCTAAGAAGACATCGAAAACTGAAGCGGTTCAATCAGTGCTTGGTGAAAGACTTGATGCTGACAACATCCATATTGGGCCAAGTGATTATGTTCCCTGGCAGAAGGATAACAAGGTTTGTTTTATCAGGATGGAGGGCAGGCTTTTCGGCGATGTTCCCATGGACCTGGAATTGCGGCTGTCTGTGGAGGATTCCCCCAATTCGGCAGGAGTGGTAATAGATGCCGTCAGGTGCTGCAAGCTGGCGCTTGAAAGGGGCATTGGTGGTGCACTTTTATCCCCCTCATCCTTTTTCATGAAGCATCCACTGGAACAATATACTGATGATGTGGCATACCAGTACACAGAGGATTTCATAGCAGATAAAAGAGAGAATTGACCTGGGTACACATCTGAATTAGTATACTTTTTGTCCCATGGCACGGAATTTGTATAAATTTTATACCGGAGCCCACGGAATTCGTATATTTTTTATAGTGAAATCATATATTAGTATGTATGAGCGAGAACCTGGAAAATATCATAACCAAGGGATTCCATTCCTGGACCCGTAACCTGAACATCTGCATCCCCCTGCTCATCAACTATGTGGTACAATTCACTGTCATGTTCTTTGCTGCCATAGCAGCAATGTTATTATTTTTCGGCCGGAACCTCTCAGGCATCGCTTCCATGGCAGAGGACGAATTATTTGACTTGATGTCGGTTTCCTTTATGGAAAATCTCACAGGCGCAATAATCATAGTCTTCCTGGTCTTCCTTATACTGCTACTGTTCGATGCATATTTCTTTGCAGGTGCAGTGGGTATGAGCCAGAACGCAACAGCAAGGGGTGATACTTCTGTTGCAGATATGTTCAATGCAGGCAGCAGCAATTTTATCAATATCTTTTTAGCCAATTTCCTGATAATGCTGATGAAGATCGCAGGGATCATTTTCGTGGTGCCAGGTGCCATTTTGACCAGGAACTACATGGAAGTCCTGGAATCCACCCAATTCACATCCGGCATACTGTTACTGCTCATGGGCATAGTCATGTGGGGTATATACCTGCTGATCCTGAATGTGGTCCTTGCAATCGTGCTGTATTCAATAGTGATAGAAAGAACCGGGGCCATGGATGGGATCATAAGGGGATATGAGTTCTTCATGGAGAACAAACTTAGTGTATTTGCCTTGTGGCTTGTCATCTTCGCAGTTTCCACTGCGGTGGCAGTTGTTTTCTTTTTTGCGGGCGAGGTAATTGCCCTTATTGGCAGTGAAGGGTTGAACATAATCTGGTCACTGGGCAGCCAGGTATTGATACTGGTGACCGTCCAGCCGTTGATAATGATCTGGTGGACCAGGCTGTATATGGTCAGGACTGGAAAGGACATACACATTGATGAACTCCTGACAGATGATTGGGAGTGATCAGGGTAAATAATATTTAACCTCCCGACATTACAAACCAAATCTAAAACAGACATGTGATAGCAGCAAGTGATAAACTATGGATATATATGACAACGTTATCGAACTGGCCAAGAGGCGAGGCTTCCTCTGGAACTCATTCGAGATATACGGCGGTACGGCCGGGTTCTATGATTATGGCCCCCTGGGTGCCATGCTTAAGCGCAGGATAGAAAATATCTGGCGCGATATTTACGTCATCAATGAAGGTTACTACGAGATTGAGGTGCCTACCATCGGAATTGAGGACGTGTTTGTAGCTTCGGGGCATGTGGGCGGGTTCTCAGACCCATTGACAGAATGCGTGAAGTGCCACGAATCTTTCAGGGCAGACCACCTTGTGGAGGATTTTGCCAGCAATCCCGACACGTTAACCCCGGATGAACTTTCTGTTATTATCAAGGAGAACAATATCAAATGCCCTGACTGCGGTGGCGAACTGGGCGGCGTGTACGAGTTCAACCTCATGTTCAGTACGTCCATCGGTCCAGGCTCAAAACGTATTGGATACCTGCGTCCCGAAACTGCACAGGGCATGTTCGTTGATTTCCCCAGGCTGCTGCGCTTCTATAGGGAAAAACTGCCCTTTGGCGTCACCCAGATAGGAAAAGCATACCGTAACGAGATATCACCGCGCCAGGGCGTCATCAGGCTGCGGGAGTTCACACAGGCAGAGGCCGAGATTTTCGTGGACCCCAGGGACAAGACACATCCCGGATTTGAGAAAATAAAAGATTATATTTTGAGCCTGTATTCAGATCCGGCCCAGTCATCAGGCCAGGACCAGATCGATATGAGCCTGGGCGAGGCCGTGGAGCAGGGTATCATCGCCCACCAGTTCCTGGCGTATGCACTTGCAATGACCCACCAGTTCCTGGTGCGGGTGGGCGTATCCCCTGAACGGCTGCGCTTCAGGCAGCACATGAAGGATGAAATGGCCCATTATGCAATAGACTGCTGGGATGCCGAGATACTGTCGGACAGGTTCGGCTGGGTGGAGATCGTGGGTATAGCCGACCGTACCGACTATGACCTAAACGCCCACAGCAGGGTGAGCAAGACCGACCTGTCAGTGTACGTGGAATATGATGAACCCAGGGTTGTGGAAAGAGTGGCTGTCAAACCAGATATGGGCAAGATAGGACCTGCATTCAAGGGCAAGGCAAAGGCCGTAATGGACGCATTGAAGTCAATGGATGCCGGAAGCTTTTCCAATCCTAATAGCACTGACATGATCAGTATCCAGGTTGACGGGGAACAGGTGAACATATCCCCTGATATGTACGAGGTCCAGCAGGTGACCGAGACCATACACGGTGAGAACATTGTACCCCATGTTATTGAACCGTCATTCGGTATCGACAGGATTATCTATGCGGTGCTGGAACATGCCTTCAGGGAAGAGGAAGTGCAGGGCGAGGACGAGGGCAGGATCGTACTGGGGCTGAAGAGCGAAGTAGCGCCGGTACAGGCTGCCGTGCTGCCGCTGTTGACCCGTGAAGAACTGATAGGACCTGC
>CBDUUM010000074.1:0-7068 GCA_965370445.1 uncultured Methanosarcinales archaeon | reverse complement strand
GCGATTCAGAAATGGGGCTGATATTTATATATTATATCATATCATTTCATAACCATATCATTTCATAACCAGAATATAATTACCAATTCATGTTGAGGTGAACTAATTGACATGCCCCTATATATCAGGTGTCTGGTGCAAACTTGACCCGAGATTCCATAAGCCAAAGGCTGATGAACTGGAAATGTACTGCTCCAGCGATGATAACTATATCAATTGTCCTGTCTATGAAAAATACGCGAACATAGAAGGCAACGGCTCCATTTAAGAATGTCTTACTATTAATGACCACAACAGGATATGCCAGTGCTCCAGGCGCAGGTACGATAATTAATGCCATAGCTACCTGGAAAGGTTCAGCCTTCGGGATAGACTTAAAGACAAATGCCAAAGTCCGGCTGAATGATGATGATAAGATCACCGGGACCATTAAAGAAGGAGGTAATCCCGGACTTATCGAAAGATGCGTCGAACTGGTGTTCCAGCGGTTCGGTTACCAGGGCGGTGCCACAGTAGCAACTTCAAGCGAGATACCCATTGCGTCGGGCCTTAAGAGCAGCAGTGCGGCTGCCAATGCTGCGGTACTGGCAGCCCTGGATGCCATCGGTGAAAGTATGGAACCAATAGATGCTGCCCTTATCGGTGTACAGGCCGCAAAGGATGCAGGGGTCACCATTACCGGTGCTTTTGATGATGCAGCAGCATCGATGCTGGGTGGTGTGGTGGTCACAGACAACAGGTCGTCAACCTTGATATTAAGGGAAGAACTGGATTCTGAAGTGATGATCTATGTACCCCGGACACAGGCATACAGTTCACAAACAGATGTAGGGCGGTCAAGGCTGATCGCTCCCTGGGTGGATATAGCATACGAACTCTGCATCAAGGGCGAATATGAAAAAGCTATGACCTTAAATGGTTTTTTGTACTGCAGTGCCTTGGGGTTCGACCCTGGACCCATGATGATGGCACTGGAAACAGGTATTGAAGGTGTGAGCCTTTCAGGTACCGGTCCTGCATATACCGCATTGGCAAGAGGGGAACAGGCTGGCGAACTGGCTGATGCCTGGTCGGCACTGGATGGAAGGGTTATAAGGACAAAGATAAATAATAGCGGTGCAAAGATACAAAGGTAGTGGTCCCTATGAAAGAACTTTCCGGAATTAGAATAAAGATCGAGAACATCGACTGTGAGATTATCAGGTTAATAGGGAACAGGACTAACCTGGCCAGGGATGTACTTGAAGCAAAGAAACATGAAGGTCTTCCCATCAATGATGAGAACCAGAATCAGGCAGTCATGGAAAGGGTTGCAAATATCGCCACCGAATGCGGGCTTGATTCAGGTGAAGTGAAAAATATCTTTAGAATACTTATTAAAATGAGTATCGAGCGCCAGCATGAGCTCAGTGGCGAAGGCAACCTACCGTAAAAAAAACTGCAACAATTATTAGTTGCAGCTATTTTATCAGGAATCTTATCAGGTCCCTGTCCAGCCGGCTTTCACGTTCGAACTTATCAATGATCTGTTCGCCAGATAGTCCTTCAGCTCTTGCTGCTTTTACTTTCTCAAAGAATGCCGGGTTTATCTCATAGTACTCATTGATATCTTTCCTATGTCCCCATACATCCCCTTCCAGTAAAGCAACATTTTGCATTTCCAGGAACATCCTGGTGGAGTCTGAGATGGTTTTCATGAATGAACTGGCAACATGTATCGCTTTTAGTTTGGGGCACATGTTTGCCAGGATCATTATATCCTTATTTGACGGCCTGAATGTGAGATGTATCATCTCTTCATTCCTGTTCAGCGTATCAATTTCATCCTTAGAACTTACTACTCTAATTTTCATTTAATTCACAAAATACCAAACATCTTTATGATATTTAAATCTTTATACTTCGGAACAAATATACTATTTACTTTAATTATTAAAAATTGATTATTAAAAATGTTTCCGTGATTATATCAATCCGTGATATAAGTCATACCGCAACTGTCATGCACGGCAATAATATATCCCTGATATCCCTGGCCGGAATAATCCATGGTGGGTTTCCAATCCTCAAATCCTTCAAGGTTTTCCAGTAACCTGATCTCTTCAGTGATCTCTGCTAAAAGCCTGGTCCTGAGCAGTCTGGCAAGCTTCAGGGCATCCTCCTCGTTCATTGGTCGTCCCACCCCTCTGCATTCTGATACCATTATATCAGGTTTTGCGGCCCCATTTGTAAATGCCAGGAAGAACGGGTATGTGCTGCATATCCATGGTCTTTGCTGATATAACATGCAGGTATTGTCAGCCCGGATGAATAAACAATCCCCACTGCTGTGCCTTTTCAGTACCCATTCAAAGGAATGAAGAATACCCTTGCCGTCTATGAACTGGGGTATTGATGGTTCACAAACCCCATCCCTGGTCATCCCATGGGTGTCCATTATCAGCCGTATCTCATCCGGGAACACGATTACTGTGTTATCACCAGACCTGGCACGGCAGCATTCACCGCACCTCATACACTCAAAACCTATTGAAACAAGCTGTTTGGCCATTTCATTAATACTTAGCTTGTCTGCCATGGATATTTTGACTTTTAGGTCATTGACAGCGTCCAATATATTGAATCTCATAATCCTATTCCAATACAGAGGGTTCACCAATGAAGAGCAGGAGTACCAGGATATCCTTACACTGATCCAAAATGTAGAATAAGATCACTTAACCAAGCTTTTTAGCGGCCAATTGTATTGCTGCCATCAAGCTATCTCTTGGCATTATTGTAGCAACCGGTATGGTAAGCACTTTTTCCACAGTAGGACTAACGATGGGAGCACATACCAGTGCCGTGGCCCCATCCCGTTCGGCCTTTATGGCTGCCACGATCGCCTCTTCCATCGACGTGGCAGAATATTCACGGATGGTTATCAGCCGGCCGTCTATCTGCATCTTTTTCTCAATGATACTATCAAGTACCGGCCTGGCTGCAATAACAGCTATGAACTCACCATGTTCAGCACCTTCAAGTTTCTTTATGGTTTTCACGATCTCCCTTACGGTCTTCATGTTGGAATCCCTGTGGCCCGAGAGTATCTTATAGAGCGTACTGGCAGATATTCCTGAAACTTTACTGAATTCCGCAGCAGTCATTCCCAGGTCATCCTTTATCACCCTGGATAAAGTTTTCTGGAATATCTCGTCTGATTCAAATGCTGCCCTGATAACTTTTTCTGCTGCGATCATTCCTTCACCTGTTTATTTCCAGTTACGTTAAAGCGTTTATTAACACAATAGTATAATTTACCAATTTATTTAATACTTCTGTGTAGAAAACAGCCGATAATTGGAAATGGTTATATATATAGCATTCATGATTTTACATTATATAATAAAAAATCAAGTTACAGAGGTTTAGAAATGATAATACAACCATTGAAAATAATAGCCGCTATTCTAATAACCGGAATAATCCTTGTATCAGGATGTACCAGCACTCCTGTTCAAAAAGATGATGAACCAACAGGATTGACCGAACTCAGGTTCGGGTACCAGCCCAGTACACACCAGGTAGCCTACATGGCTGCAGATACCAAAGGCTGGTGGCTGGAAGACCTGGCACCATACGGTATTACATCCACCAAGGATTACCTGTTCCCGACCGGTGCTCCTGAAATGAAGGCCATGCTTGCAGGGGAGATCGATGTGGCTTATGTTGGATCCACGCCACCACTTTCCGCAATAGACCAGGGACTTGAAGCAAAGATCGTAGCCGGGGTACAGACACAAGGTTCTGACCTGGTGCTGGCAAACGACCTGCCTTATGAGTCTCCACAGGACCTTGTAGGTCTCAAGATAGCTACCTTCCCGCCTGGTACCCTGCAGGATACAGTGCTCAGGAAATGGCTTTTAGATAATGATATTGACCCTAAGGAGGATCTGACAATATTGGGCATGGGTGGTGCAGATGCCATAACTGCACTGGCTTCAGGTAATGTGGATGCCGTATTCCTGCCCCACCCAAATCCCACTGTTATTGAGTCAGAAGGATATGCCAGAGTAGTAGTACAATCCGGTGAGATGTGGGCCAATCATGCATGCTGTGTGGTACTGGTCACCCAGGACCTGATCGATAACCACCCGGACATAGTTGAGCAGATCATAAGGACTCATATCAAAGCCACCCAATATATTATAGATAATCCTGATGAAGCTGCCCAAATATTTTCAGATGATATCGGAGTGCCTTATAACATTTCAAGCCAATCCATACAGGACTGGGACGGAGAGTGGGTTAGTGATCCTAACATTGAACTGGCTACCGCACTGGAATATGCTAAAGTGCAATATGACCTGGGATATACGGACAAACTGCTGACACAGGATGACCTGTTCGACCTGAGTTTCTACAATAAGGTAATAGCTGAGATGGATGAGGAGTAAAGCTCTTCATTCATTAACCCCTTTTTTAGGTGCATGGGACAATCCATGGATATGAGGAGACGGATACTTGAAATTACATCCGTAGCATCTGCCATCATCATATGGGAGATCATTGCAAGGATCATCAATAAAAAATATATCCTGCCCAGTTTCTTAGAAGTAGTTACTGCTTTTTTAGAACTTGTCAGTGAGGGCGAACTGTACAGGGATATAATTACGAGTCTCAACTTTTTTGCCATCGGGATGGGAGTAGCCATTGCAGTCGGTATCCCCTTAGGTATTATGATGGGATGGTTCAAGACTATCGACAAAGCAATTGACCCGATCATCGAGATGATCAGGCCTATTCCGCCCCTGGCATGGATACCTTTTGCCATCCTGTGGTTCGGGCTTACACAATATGCCGCCGGATTTGTTATCTTTGTGGGAGCGGTATTCCCCATACTTGTGAACACCTACACAGGATTCAGGAACACACCAAGGGTTCTTGTGGAATCGGGAAAGGTGCTGGGTTGTATCAAAAACAGGGACCTGATCTTCAGGATCGCCCTTCCTGCGGCCCTGCCTTCAATTGCAACCGGTATTCGTGTGGGCATGGGAGTCGGCTGGATGTGTGTGGTGGCAGCAGAAATGTTCGGTGTAAGAACAGAAATGTTCGGTCTAAGTACATACGGCATTGGTTGGAAGATATGGTTCTGGAACTCCCTGCACCATATGGACCTGGTGCTGACATATATGCTTGTGCTTGGCTTGATCGCATTGGTGATCGACAGGCTTTTCAGGTATATCGTGCAGGAATGGTGGCTGAAATGGCAGACTGGAGTTGTTGTATAGAAGGATTATGCTATGCTTTCGGTAAGAAAACTCAATAAAACATACCATACCGAGGAAGGCGACGAGGTCGTTGCACTATCAGATATAAACCTTGATGTGGCTGATAAGGAATTCGTCTGCTTCATTGGTCCGTCCGGATGTGGGAAGACCACACTGTTAAGGATTACAGCAGGACTTGAGAAACCTGACAGCGGGACATTGACCGTGAACAATGAACCTATTAAAGGACCCGGGCCGGACAGGGGCATGGTATTCCAGGAATATTCATTGTTCCCGTGGAGGACGGTACTCAAGAATATCACCTTCAGTCTCGAATTGAAAAAAATACCGAAAAGTGAAAGGGAAAAAATCGCACGAGAGTTCCTGGAACTTGTAGGGCTGTCAAAGTTCGCTGACAGCTATCCCCATGAACTGAGCGGCGGCATGAAACAGCGTGTAGCCATCGCCCGTGCACTGGTGAACGACCCTGATGTGCTGCTAATGGACGAACCTTTCGGGGCAGTGGATGCCCAGACCAGGAACAGATTGCAGCATGAATTGTTGAATATATGGGAGAAGAAGAAAAAAACCGTGCTGTTCATTACGCACAGTGTAGATGAGGCCGTATTCCTTGCAGACACGGTGGTTGTGTTCACGGCCCGGCCCGGCAGGGTAAAGGAAGTGATCAGTATCGACCTGCCCAGACCAAGAGAAAGGACCAGCTTTGAGGCGAATGCGTTCCGGGAACATTTATTAGCTACACTGGGCGCAGAAATACAGGCTGCAATAGACTAATATATCCCAGGATAGTAATATTTTATTGTTTATTATAAAAATGGTGACTTTATGGAATTATCAGTTCAATCAATTGACATTAATGTAGGCAAACACAAGGTGGTATTAAACAACCAGGACGCAAAGGAACTGGGAGTAATGGCAGGGGACAGGGTCAGGCTCAAGGACCACGGGTACCTCACTGCCATTGTCGATACTACTGATGATATGATAAGCCAGGGTACTATGGGGGCATATCATGAGGTCATGGAACACATCAACGGGACCGGTACCATTGAGATCACACCTGCCACAAAACCTGCATCTGTCGGAACTATTAAGAAAATAATGAATGCTGAGAAGATCAGCCGTGATGATATCTATGAACTGGTAAGTGACATTGTAAAAGAAAATCTCAGTGATGTTGAGATGGCTGCATTCATAACAGCCACCCACATGAACTGCCTGCCTGCCCAGGAGACCGAATGGCTGACCAGGGCAATGATCGATACCGGTGAGAAGATCGAGTTCGATACCCACCCGATCATGGACAAGCACAGCATCGGGGGCGTACCAGGGAACAAGATATCACTGCTTATTGTACCCATTGTAGCAGCTGCCGGACTCCTTATACCCAAGACCAGCAGTCGGGCCATTACAGGCGCAGGAGGTACTGCTGACCTGATGGAAATACTTGCTCCTGTTGAGTTCACAGCTGATGAGATCAAATCCATGACCGAAAAGGCAGGCGGTGTCATCGTCTGGGGCGGTGCAACCAATATAGCGCCTGCTGATGATAAACTGATCAGGGTGGAATACCCGCTGTCGCTGGACCCGAGCTGCCAGCTGCTGGCAAGTATCATGGCCAAAAAAGGAGCAGTTGGTGCTGATTGTGTTGTCATAGATATTCCAATCGGGGCCGGAACCAAGATATTGAATGTGGAAGAAGGGAGGGCCATGGCCAGGGGCCTGATCGACCTTGGAGCCAGACTGGGAATGCAGGTTGAATGTGCCATGACCTATGGTGCTTCGCCGATAGGCAGGA
>CBDUUM010000073.1:0-7081 GCA_965370445.1 uncultured Methanosarcinales archaeon | reverse complement strand
TTTAACCATTGTAAGTAGTACTTTGAATTTTCCAGTGGTGGTCAGGGCTTTTGTAACATTATAATTCTTAAAATATTTTCCAATTTCCTTGAACAATGGGTCAGAATTAACGTGTGGGATATTTTTATCCAGCAGGAATTGAATGATCCTGAAAAAGGTATATGGTGAAAAGGTATATTTGCAAAGAGGTGTGAGTTTTTCTGCATCTTCAGATAAACCCTGGGATTTGAGGTCTTTTTTCATCAGGTCTACGATCTCTCCTTTATAACTCGCGTCATCCTGGTAAGCAGCACATACAAGTACAGACAACCATAGTAAATGTTCATGTTCACCACTTTGTACCATTCCACGACGCACTTTCTCTATCTTATGCATCGGAACGTCCATATCCATGAGGTCACCAACAGGATTTGATACCTTCATGATGGCAGCTATTTCGCCTGTTTTACCCTGTAAGAGCGTGATGAAAATGGGTTTTAACAAGGATAGTTCCCGAGTGGCTTTTTTATTTTTATATATGGTTATGCCGGTTATTGATATTAAAAATAATAATAGCAGGGTCATCAGGTAAAGCGCTGCTATTGTCAATGAGAATATCATGGGTTGTTCGGGTATGGTGACCATAGTGTATAAAGATTGTTTAGAATATATAAGAAATGTGTTTTCATTTTCATGCTCAGGGATATCATCGAGGGTAATGAATCTTTATGGCTGATAACTGGATTATGGAACAGTGCCCTGTGATACAATTCAAATATTTACCTTTTTTGCATCAGTGCATATCCCATACCTATAGTATAAATGGGTATGCTGAGGTAGCGCAGGCCGATATCTGTGAAGTACTGGGTAACTGTCATAGGGAAAAATCCCATTGATACGAACACCAGGTCGATACCCAGGTTTATCACTAACCAGACCACCCCTATAGTGACCCCCTCCTTGACATGATCTGTCCCGATTTCCTTGAAATACATAATTGCCAGGGTCACACCGACCAGGCCGCCTACAACGATCATTATAGACTTGAAAAACGTCTCAGGAATCAGGAAGTTGCCACTTTGGTCCACGAACGGAAACCCGGCGATAAACGGAATTAACCAGAGAAGAAAACCAAATAAGACTATCTTCAGATACTTGTTCATTTGTATCACTCCTTCACAAACCATGCATTTGCCTGAATATAAAATTACCCATGATCCCTTAGAGACTGACAAAAGTTCGTCGAAAGGTCTATGAAGGTCATACATGAAAGAATATATTGCACAGATGCCTGAGACATGAGATACCCCACAACTCTGCTGTGGGGAGTTTCATTCTATCACGAAATATCCCCCCCTTGCGATACATCCTTATATCCTAATACACCATAGCACCCACCATGGCAAGCTACAAGAGGATTTCAAAGGATGTAATAAAAAAATCCGATGTCCTTCTTGAGGTAGTAGATGCCCGGTTTCCCGACGAGACACGAAACAGCGAGGTCGAGCGTGATATAGCACGTGCAAAGAAGCCGTTCATAATAGTCCTCAACAAATGCGACCTTGTATCAAAACAAACCCTTGAGAGAACAAAATCCCGCCTGTCAAAAATTGCACCCACTGTCTTTGTGTCCAGTAAGGATCGGTCCGGAACCACGATCTTAAGACACAAGATTCTTGAAACCGCAAACAAGAAAGGAGGGGAAATACTGGTTGGTTCACTTGGCTATCCCAACACAGGCAAATCATCAGTGATCAATGCCGTGACCGGGAGACACAGAGCCGGAACGTCCTCAATATCAGGCCACACAAAAGGGGTGCAGCATATTAATGCAGGTTCGCGTATCAAGTTCATTGACACGCCAGGGGTAATCCCTTTTGGTGAGAACGATGAGCATATTCAGGGCCTGCTTGCAGTGAAGGATGCAACACACCTGCAGGACCCCATCGGCGTGGCCATGACGATAATAGAGAAAATATGCGCTGAAAACAAAACAGTCCTGGAATCTTTCTACCATGTTACAATAGAGGAACAGGATTCCTATGAAGTGCTTGAACTCATTGGCAAACAGAGTAACTTCCTGATGAAAAAAGCTAAAGTTGATGAAACAAGGGCGGCAGTCAAGATAATCAATGACTGGCAAAAAGGGCTGCTTATTTTTTTAAGCGATAATATATCTTCATGAATCGTTTCAAAGATAATGACCATGCTTATCTGCTAAAATGATCTGAAATTATTTTCCTTTCCCCCCTCTGGAGGATCTCACCCATTGTGGATTGAGAAACATCAAAGATTTTTGCAAGTTTTTTGATCGTAATCCTCTTTGGACAATCGTAATATCCTTTTTGAAAAGCTGCATGTATGATCTCTTCCTGTCTTTTAGTAAGCATGTTCGTTTTAGTTAAATTAATAGTACTCTTTAATTCAACCTTGCACCCATTCGTTTCAAGGTTATCGATCAAGTGGATCAAGGAACCTTCACCACCTGTTATCAGTTTCCATTCCACACTTCCATCCCCAAGGCTCAAAGCCGATGTCAAGAAACACTCGGAACCGGTTAAAGCCCTGCACGCAGCGCATTTGTCTGTGATGATGGAACCCAGGACACAACTGTCATTAAGGGAGGATATATCGACACTACATACTTCTGTATGCTCCTCTATTTCTTTTATAATGTCGTTGGTTATCCCAAGAGTGTTATCAATTTCAATAAGGCCGCGACCACCCGAGTCTCCATGCGGCATACATTCTATAAACTTGATGGGAACAGGATATTTTGCAGTAATATCCTTTATCCAGTTATCTGGCATTATGATTTTCAGGACTACTTCTCTCATTCAAACTCCTATAGGAAATACAGGTTTTAAGTATGGATATAATTTTCTTATACAAAAAACCATCCTACTTTTCATCCTGTGAGGATAATGCTCATTTAGTTCGCATTTTCTAAGCCTACAGAGGCTGTCCCCAATCCAATTCACGTAAATGTACAAATCAACGGTCGTGTCCTATAAGCGTAGTTGATATATGGGCAGAGTGCTTGTATGTCAAACGTTGCGATGGCACACCTAATCGTAGCAGAGCTGCGGAACATATTGATTAAGATAAATTAAATAAAGTTATAGATTTAAATCAATTCGTTTGTTGGTTTACTATTATCGATAATTTCCTCAATCCATGTATCCCAACAACATGACTTTTTTTCTCCTTCTTCACTATCCTCAATTTCTTTAATTGTTGACCACCACCATTATCCTCATCATTAAATTGGCAATGCTAATATAAAAATGTTTTGAATGAAACATCTAAAAATTGGGGGGTAAGATTGCCATATATAGAGATCGTCGGAAAAGTCCACATTTCGAGGTATTTTAACTTATGAAATAAATAGAGCATGATGCAGCATGGCATTTTGCTTATCAACGTTTATTAAAACGTTCCAATTTCATCACTTTTCCGAAGTCTCATTATTTAGGTTCATTGTGGTTCGGTTAATTTCTAACCTTCCAAACAACTGATAAGTTTCTCCCCTACCAGTTTCATTTCCACCTGCGATATAACCCATGCTCTATATCCAATAGGTCAAGTACCCTGCCCACAACAAAATTAATCATCTCATCTACAGACTGCGGTTTTGGATATAATCCCGGACATGCAGGCAGCACTGCGGCACCGGCCCGCCTGACCTTCACCATATTCTCCAGGTCAATAAGGCTAAGAGGCGTCTCCCTGGGGACAAGCACAAGCCTGCGGTCCTCTTTCAGGCAGATATCGGCTGCCCGCCCGATAAGCGTATCAGAAAAACCGTTTGCAATTCCTGCAAGGGTCTTCATGCTGCACGGCATAACCACCATTCCGGCGGTCTTGTGCGAACCGCTGGCAACGGGTGCAGTGAATTCCCGCTCATTCCATACGTGGTCTGCCATGGCCTCCACGCCGGGAATTGAATAATCGGTCTCGATCCCGATGATCTGCTTTGCAGGTTCAGACACTACCAGGTGGACTGTAATATCTGTATTTTCTTTCAGCACCTCAAGCAACCGGATGCCATATATGACACCGGATGCCCCTGATATACCCACTACCAGTTCGTGTTTCATTGTTCACATAAACGAACCGATTGCTTGAATAGTTTTTGTATAGTTGGAGGCTGTGCCATCATCAACCGGGGTTCGGGAGTGGCGGCACCACACATTTTAACACCCCCTAGTTTAACACTCCCCAGTTTAACACTCCATATTTTAACTACAGTATAATCATTTTAATAAATTATCGTCAATAAATAAGTATTTGTATAGTTGATTATATATAACTGATGATATGGATAATGGTCTTGCCACATTAAAAAAAACACTTGATACAGTTCTTTATTCTGGGTATGAATACCTGCTAACCCAGGAAATAAAAGAGTTCAGGATTCCCGGACATATAGCCATAATCATGGATGGGAACCGCAGGTATGCCAGAAAGCTGGGCATGACCATCTGGCAGGGGCATAACCTGGGTGCAAACACAACCGAAAACGTCCTTGACTGGTGCTATGAACTGGGTGTGAAGCAAATAACAGTCTATGCCTTCTCCACTGAGAATCAGAGTCGGTCAGATCAGGAAAAGCAGAAGCTGTTTGAGCTTATGGGTATCAAGCTGAAGGAACTTATGCAGGATGAGCGTACCCATGAGCGAAGGATGCGGGTCAGGATATTGGGTAATATTGACCTGTTACCTGCCGGGTTAAAGGAAACAGCAAGGAAAGCCGAGACCATTACCAGAAATTACGATAACATATACCTGAACATTGCCATGGCCTATGGAGGCCGCCAGGAGATCGTGGATACCGCGAGAGTGCTCGCCCAAAAGGTCGAAAGCGGCCAGCTTGAGGTGTCTGATATTGACGAGGAGATCATCTCATCCCACCTGTATCCCTCCACCAGTCTGGCAGTCCCGGATGTTGACCTGATCATCAGGACCGGTGGCGACGAGAGGATGTCCAATTTCCTGCCCTGGCAGGCCAACGGCAATGAATGTGCTGCTTATTTCTGTGCACCTTACTGGCCCGAGTTCAGGAAGATAGATTTCCTGCGTTCCATAAGAACCTTCCAGACAAGGGAACATGAGTGGCAGAAGAATACAGTGCGGCGAATTGTCAGGCTCCTGGGACACACAGGCCAGGTAGAGGTTGAGCAGGTTATCCGCATGAGCATGAGGGCAGGGGATATCACGACCGAAGAAGTACTTGCCATCTTGGAAGACCTGTCAGGCAGCAGTGAAATGGAAGATGTTGCCTTTGTGTGGTAATTTTATCCAGACATTTTAACGAAACTTTAATAATCAGTATATGCATCCACTTGTTAATGGACATTGAAGGTTATGCAAAGCGGGCATTGTTGTCGGGTGAGAACGAAGGCCAGATAGAGGAGAGGCTGACCCGGCGGATACTTGAGATCAAGGGCGATAAGGTAACCGAACACCATGCAAGGGAACTGGCCCATGCTGTCATGGTGGAAGCCGGTGCTACCCTTAAGCCAGAGGGTGAGATACTTGAACCTGTCACATCAGGCATCACCATGGGACAGTTCGGCGTGGGCAGCCGGGGCGCAGGGGATTTCCATACCCATGAGCAAATAGCCCGGGTGATAGGCAAGACAACAGCCGAAGTGGATTCCACACACCTGGACGATTCAGGCGTGGTCAGGGCAGGCAGCGGCGAGTACCTTGTGCTGACAGTGGACGGCACCCACAGCAGGCTCAGTGATTACCCCTTCCTGGCAGGATTCCATGTGGCCAGGGCGGCGCTTCGGGATATCTATGCAATGGGGGCCAGGCCGCTGGCCATGCTGTCCGACATACACGTGGCAGATGACGGGGATGTGGGCAGGATATTCGACCACATTGCAGGTATTACGGCAGTGGCTGAACTGACAGGCGTGCCGCTGATAACAGGCAGCACCCTGCGCATCGGCGGGGATATGGTCATAGGGGAGCGCATGACAGGCGGAGTGGGTGCAGTGGGTATAACCCGGATCATCTCTGCCAGGATATTAGCAGAGCCCGGTGATTTGATACTGATGACAGAAGGGGCGGGCGGAGGCACCATCTCCACCACGGCCCTGTATTATGATAGACATGATATTGTGGATGAGACCATCAATATCAAGTTCATTGAGGCATGTGAGGCCATCATGGAAGCGGGGCTGCTGGAACGCATCCATGCCATGACCGATGTGACGAACGGAGGCGTGCGGGGTGATGCCAAGGAGATTTCCCGGACCGCGGGTGTGGAACTTGTGTTTAAGGAAGACCGTATCCGGCCGCTGGTAAACGATTCAGTGCTGTCTATGCTGGAAGAACTTGAGATCGATTACCTGGGTGTATCCCTGGATGCACTTCTCATCATTGCACCGCCCGGTGCTGCAGATGACATCATCGGGGTACTCAGGTCAAAGGACATTGCGGCAGATGTGATAGGAAAGGTCGTGGAGGGTTCGGGTGCCAGAATTGAGATCAATGGCGAAATTGTGGACTTTTCTCCCAGGTTCAGGGAGTCTGCATACACACCGATAAAAAAACTGGTCGGCGAGGATGAGCCCTTGGACTTTAAACAAATGTGTGACAGGATTGATAATGCTGCCCTGGCAGCTATTGATAAGAAGCGCCGGATCGTTGAAAGATTGAAGCAATAGTAGTTAAGAAAATATTCACTTCGTTCGCATTTTCTAAGCCTACAGGAAAGTATATACTTACCTATATGTCAAGAAATTATTAATAGTGGGTGTAATAAACCATATAAGGGTGATAAGCTCATGAATTGGAAAAAGATCATTGTCATTTTTATTTCTCTTTTATTTTTTGTACCGTTCATTGTATCTGCAAACTCGGCTCCCGAGGCTGACTGGGTCGTGAGCCTGGGTGGGAACCGCCAGGAAATTATTTATGATATTATCCAGACATCCGATGGCGGTTATATCGCTACCGGTATGACTGCTTCCAAAAGTTCCAGTAATGATATGTACGTGATAAAGCTCAGTCCTGCCGGTGAGGTGGAATGGGAAAATAATTACGGGGATATAAAAGTGGATTACGCAAAATCCATACAACAGACCTC
>CBDUUM010000072.1:0-7352 GCA_965370445.1 uncultured Methanosarcinales archaeon | reverse complement strand
TGAGGAGGATGGTGAGGGGAGGATGTCATAAAGCTCCTCACAGCAGAGCTGTGGGGCACTCTCATGTCTCAGGCTACTGAGGTTGCATTGACCATAGCTTGTCCCAACCGCAGCAGAGCTGCGGAGTATAACGATTAAGATTAAAAAAAAAGATAGGGGCATTTAAATTGCCCCAAATGGTAAAATTTTACTGAGGTTTCTCGTAGAGCTTGGTCTTGGTCCTCTGACTGCCATCCTTCATGTGTGGCTTTCTGAACACTGAATCATTACCCTTCTCTATCTCCCTGGCATCTATTGCCAGCTGGGCTGCAGCTCTCATCATCTCATGACCGGTCGCAGTTGTCAAGGTAACCTGCTCGATGTCCTTCATCATGAAGCACGCAGGGAAGTTGATCTCTGCCACCTTATCAGTCATATGCAGGGCTGCCAGTGCCTTAGCCTTGGCGTATGGGTTGTTGAACCCAGCGCTCTCCACAGCCTTCTGGGCACTCACCAGGAGATGGGGCAGTTCAAGGTCTTTACCAGCATCAGCCTGTGCAATAACAGCATCAAATGCTTCCTGTATCAACCTGACCACACCGCAAGTGGACAGCACTTTCATAGCATCGCTGTTAAAGCTGGCCATTTCCACGGGGTCAAGGAACTCGGTCTTGGCACCAATAAGTGGGTCCACTTTCATTACGATATAACCGAATCCCGCGTCCTCCAGGGCCTGGCGGTCATCTTTCTTGGTTGGGCCGTCAGATATCACGATGACACGTTTATCTTTCCATATCTCCCGTGCCGCTGTGGGGCCTGGTGCAGATGAATTTGGGCTTATCATGACATAGAAATCAGCATCAAAACTCTTGAACTGTTCAGTGTCAGCAGCCTCGTCCTTACCCATCTTGGCTCCCGTACCAAAAGACCTAACCTCTATTCCCTGTCTTGCAGCAATCTCATCAAGAATGAGATCGACAACCTGGGACATTCCCAGGTTTCCTAACTTTATAAATCCTACTTTAGCCATATTGGATCACGAAAGTGAGATTGGATAATGTACTTATATGTTTTTTGGATTTGTCCTGATAAAAAACGCATAAAATCACATAAATATAATGATTAATATGGAACTTTAACTTCGGAATCCTTATGGCAGAACAACAGAATTAACTGTCGGTGAAATTTATTGGTTAGGGTATTGGCCACAGGGACCTTTGATATTCTGCATCCGGGACATCTGTTGTATCTGGAAGAAGCAAAGAAACTGGGTGATGAGCTGTGGGTCATCGTAGCCCGCAGTTCCATGGTGAACCATAAACCAAAACCAGTGCTCTCCGATGACCAAAGGTTGAAAATGGTCGCAGCATTAAAAGTGGTGGACCATGCCGTACCTGGAGATGAACATGATATGTTCAAGCCACTTAAGGATATTCGACCCGATATTGTGGTGCTCGGGCATGACCAGCATTTCAATGCCAAAGAACTTGAGGAAAAAATAAGGGACAGGGGAATAAATGCGAAAGTTGTCAGGGTAACTGCCTATGAGCAGTGCAATACCTGCAGTACAGGAACTATCGTAAGATTGATCAAGGAAAAACAGTGAATTATAATTTTGGGAAGACTATCTCAAAGGAGTCGTCATCCTGGGATATCAAACACAAGTGGAACCCGCCGTTATTTTCGGTCCTGATAAAACCTTTCGGTGCCACCAGCATCTTTGGGACCTTTGATCCTCCCACTTTTTCGAACATACTTTTCACACCGGTACCGGCCGCTGTTATTTTATTGGCAGTTGCTAAGGCCTCTTTTTCGAATCCCATGGTGGAAATAAAAATCCCTGCCTTTAAACTGGCCCAATCGTTCAGTGTGTGCTTGATATTTTCAAGCTGCTTTACAAAAATATCTATTTCATAGGCCCTGGGTGCCCTTTCAGTATGCCTTATAGCAAAAAGGATATTCCCTGAACCATCCTCCATAATTATATCAAAATCATGTTCCACATGACCTTCATGGAATTTCTGGTAGAACTTAACTGTCCTGACCCGTGGAATATTGTTCCAGATTTTTTTAAGGGAAACATTGTTCCCGGTTTCTGCAATACTAAAAAAATAATCACTTAAAAAATACCTGACAAACTTGAATTCGAGTGTGTTCCTGATGTGCTCCTGAACTGATCTAGTATTTTCCCTTTTGGCAATTCCGGCAGGCATAGTTAGCTTTAATTCAGTATTATCCCTGGTAGCCTCTGCTATATTTAGTGTGATATGTTTATCAAATGATTCGACGATCTTTGAAAGTGTGGAAGCATCTTCATTTCTATTTGTGACCAATATTGTTACCTTGCTCATCAGGTCATGCATACTGCTTACAAGAGTCCTGGAAATGCTCGGGTATATATCCACATTCCCACTGGCTTTAAGCAATTCATCCAGTGTTGATCCAGTGTATTTACCATCAGTGTCAAGAAATATTGTAAGGATATCTTTACCTTTATAGAAATAGGCCACATATTTTCCGTCTGGTTTTTTCAGTTCAATGTACCCAGTGAACTTCTCACCTTCCATCTTGGCAATAAGTTTTGGGAGGTTTGTAAATTCTGTGTCCAGGTCTTTGTGTTTCGGCTCTATATCATTCCTGGCCTGGGAATTCAATAACAGGGGAAGTGCTGCTTTTTCCACGGGCGGCAAGTAGATATCAATACTGGCATCACGATAATTACTTAGAATATACCTGAAAGCTTCTTCATCGGTCTTATCCAGTTTATTGTTTATGATCCCGATCAGTTCACCCTGCCATATGAACATTATAGATGTGTTATCATCTATATGTACGAATATGCACCCTGAAAAGTTCTCATCACCCAGGTGTTCAATTAGTTTAGCCAGCACAACATAATGTGATTTTAGATTAAGGTGGACAGGCTTGAATGTCTTGATAATCCGGATGATCCAGTCGATGTTCTTGTTAAACTCGCTAGTCTTTTTTGGCTCCGATGGGCCTTTTTTCATCGCAGTGATAAGATTTTCTATCCCTGATTCTTTTATTAATTTCTCAAGTTCTTCCTTATCAGTCAAATCAACTTCATTAACAGGCTCTGCCATTTCTACACCTTTTTATATGTGGGAAAACTAACAAATGCGACGCATATTGAAATAATTATAATCATTTTAATTTATATGTATTTAGAACTTACCTCCAGTTAGTGTTTTGGTGTCGGTCACACCTTTTATTTGACGAATCCTGTTAAAAACAATATCGCTCAACTGGTCGAAATCCTTCACAGTAACCTTTGCAATAAGGTCATACTCCCCGAACAGCGGATAAATCTCCGGAATATCCGGCTCTTTTAATAGACGGTCGAACACATCCCGCTCCATGCCCGGGGTCACATTGATCAATACAAATCCTACTGACATTGAAAACACTCCTGTTAATTAGATTGTTGACTTCACAATATTCTAATAAAATGTTGATCAAATTCTATTTATATTTTTTCTAATTTCAGCTGTCATTACAAGTTACTTTTTAAAAATAATCAATTTGTTCTTCGAATCTTATCGTAATATTATTAAGCATTTAACCGAATTTCGAGTCAAATTAATTGATTGAAACACAACCATACTTAGATGAAAAATGGAGGAAGTAATTTGCCAGACCATAAATATGTATACTTTTTCGGCAAGGATAAGACCGAAGGCAATGCAACAATGAGAAACCTTCTGGGTGGAAAAGGTTCCCACCTGGCTGAGATGGCTAATCTGGGAATACCTGTGCCCCCGGGTTTTACAATAACAACAGAAGTGTGTACAGAATACTTCGAAAACCAGCAGCAATATCCAGATGGGATGAAAGAACAGGTTGCACAGCAGTTGGCTAAACTAGAAGACGAAACAGGGTTCAAGTTCGGTGACGAATCAAACCCATTATTGTTATCTGTCAGGTCAGGTGCACGGATATCCATGCCTGGTATGATGGATACGGTACTGAACCTGGGACTGAACGATAAGACAGTGGCGAGACTGGCCAAGGAAGTGGACGAGAGGTTCGCCTACGACTGCTACAGGCGTTTTATCAACATGTTCGGCGATGTGGTACTGGGTATTGAGCATAAAGAGTTCGAGAATATCCTGGATGCCAAGAAGCAGGAACTGAATGTTGAGAATGATACTGAACTGGATGCCGGGGCCCTCAAGGATGTAGCACTAAAATACAGGGCAATGGTCGAGGAAAAAACAGGCCAGGATTTCCCCCAGGACCCCATTACCCAGTTATGGATGTCCATCAATGCCGTTTTTGATTCATGGAATACGCCCAGGGCCATCAAATACAGGAAGATAAATAGTATACCTGACGACTGGGGAACTGCCGTAAATGTGCAGTTCATGGTCTATGGGAACATGGGTGAAAATTCAGGAACAGGTGTGGCATTTACCCGGAATCCATCTACAGGTGAGCGGAAATTTTATGGCGAATACCTGATGAACGCCCAGGGCGAGGATGTGGTGTCAGGTATCAGGACGCCCCACCCCATTGAGACACTGAATCAGGAAATGCCAGAGATTTATAAACAGCTCGATGACATCAAGGAACGGCTTGAGCATCATTTCAAGGAAATGGAGGATGTTGAGTTCACTATCCAGCAGGGCAAGCTCTACATGCTCCAGACCAGGACAGGCAAGCGGACCGCAGCGGCTGCCGTCCAGATTGCGATCGACATGTTCAATGAGGGACTGATCACCAGGGATGAGGCACTACTGAAGGTAGACCCAGAGCAACTGGACCAGCTCCTGCATCCCATGATCGACCCCAACGAGAAGGTGGATGCAATAGCAAAGGGACTTCCTGCATCACCCGGCGCAGGGGTCGGAAAGGTGGTGTTCACTGCCGAACATGCCGAAGAGATGGCAGAGGCAGGAGAGATGGTGGTCCTGGTGCGTAACGAGACTTCTCCCGAAGATATTGGCGGAATGCATGTAGCACAGGGTATCCTGACAGTCCGGGGCGGTATGACGTCCCATGCAGCAGTGGTGGCCCGGGGCATGGGTAAATGCTGTGTTGCAGGATGTGGTGCCATCTTAATCGACGAGGATGCGGGACTGTTCACTGTGAACGGTCATACTGTGAAAGAAGGCGATTTTATTACATTGAACGGTACAACCGGCGAGGTTATTATGGGTCAGGCCAAGCTCATCACTCCTGATATTAGTGGGAACCTAAATACCGTACTGGACTGGGCCGATGATGTCAGGACATTGGGTGTCAGGACCAATGCAGACACTCCTGAAGATTCCCGGACTGCCCGGGATTTCGGTGCCGAGGGTATCGGGTTGTGCCGGACCGAACATATGTTCTTTGGCGAGGACAGGATTCCCATCGTCCAGGATATGATACTGGCAGAGACAGAAGAAGGCAGGAAAGCGGCACTGGAGAAGCTGTTACCCATGCAGCGCAGCGACTTCAAGGGTATATATGAGGCTATGAAAGGCTATCCTGTGACTATCAGGCTGCTGGATCCCCCACTGCATGAGTTCCTACCAAAACATGACGAACTTATGGAACAGTATGCGGAGTTAAAGGCTGCTGGTGACACTAATAAGATACATGAGATCAAAGACCTGTTAAAGCGGGTGAATTCGCTTCATGAGTTCAATCCCATGCTGGGACACAGAGGGTGCAGGCTCGGCATCACTTATCCTGAGATATATGAAATGCAGGTAAGGGCCATATTCGAGGCTGCCTGCGAACTGGTAAAGGAGGGATATGAGATCGTGCCTGAAGTGATGATACCCCTTGTTGGTCATATCAACGAGTTCAAGGTTACAAGGGATAGTGCCGATGCAGTGGCCAAACAGGTCATGGAAGAGCAGGGCATTGAACTGGACTACATGATAGGAACCATGATCGAACTTCCCAGGGCAGCCATCACAGCGGATGAGATCGCTACCGAGGCAGAGTTCTTCAGTTTCGGTACCAATGACCTTACCCAGACCACGTTTGGCCTGAGCCGTGATGATGCGGGCAAATTCCTGCCCTTTTATGTTGAGAAAGGCATACTTGAGAATGACCCGTTCGTGGCAATAGACCAGGATGGTGTTGGCCAGCTTGTCAAGATGGGTGTGGATAAGGGCAGGTCAACCAGGCCGGACCTAAAAATAGGTATCTGCGGCGAACACGGCGGCGAGCCCAGTAGTGTTATATTCTGCCACAATATAGGTCTGGATTATGTGAGCTGCTCACCGTTCAGGGTCCCGATCGCCAGGTTGGCTGCAGCACATGCTGTGCTGAAAAAAGGTGAGTAACAGATACTTGATACCAGCCTTTATGGGCCCGCGTGAAATATTTATACTATTGAAAGTAAATCTTAATTAAAAGGTGGAACATGCCAGAAATAATTGAATGTGAATCCGGATCTTATCCGGTTGTGGATGCACACGGCAATCCTATCGAAGTAGGCAATCCTGTAAAATACGGGGGAACTGGCACTAAGGGATTTGTGACCGAGATCATATGTGACAGCGAAGGTGCCTGGGCCGTAATTGATACCAACAACCTGTTGTATAGACTGGAAACCCTTACTGTGCTGGAGGGACTGGAAGCCAAAGTTGAGATGGGCGAGCGTGAATTCTCCAAAGAGGAGATCCAGGAAGTGCTGGATAAAGCAGAAGAAGAAGCAAAAGAAGCAAAGTTGGACGATACCAACGTGGAATCCGGCGGATAGTCATATACATCATGTTGCGTATTGGTGTCGTAATCCATGGACCTGCGGTTATCGACTCTGGCAGGGGCGGGAAACTTCTTGAAATATTATCAGGCATGGGTGAAGTGCATCCGGTCCTGGGCGGCACCATGGGCAGGGCTGCTGTGATCGATGCAGGGTTGGAGGACCTGATCGATATCAGCAAGAGCTTGAAACCAGGTGAATCTATTCTGGCCCTTGACTCTTCATGTGATGTAGTATTACTGGTCAATGAAGGTAAGTCCATAGAGACGGGATTGGCTTTTGGAAGACTTGTATTTGAGGGGCTGCCTGTATTGGAAAGGCCCCTGTACCAGTTGGAGTTTGCAGGTGGATGTTCACTTATCCGGTTGAACAATGCTTTTCATCCATTTTTCAATGAACTGAGGCAAGTATTGGATGCCAGTGTGGTTCAATCCCCACAAGCCGTCAGGGGTCTGATAACGGAAAATGGAATTACCAGAAGGCCGGTTTTTGGTGTGAGGCCAGGGGAATATGTTACCGTTAACGGTATTGTTATTGGAAAGGCTTTGTCTGATAACGTTGTGATCGTTTCCAGCGGCGGCAAAATAACAGGACTGGATGGGGGCAGGCTCAAACCCCATGGTATCGAGAAACTGGAGCATGTTGACCT
>CBDUUM010000071.1:0-7414 GCA_965370445.1 uncultured Methanosarcinales archaeon | reverse complement strand
TGCCGTCGCAACGTTTGACTTTCCAATAAGTATTCTAAATTAGGACAGTGCCCATACAGATGAGTGTCATAGATAAAGCGATGCAAAAAACTGGTAAATATATCGTATTTCGTTTCATATTTCGCTCCCATTATACATGGCAATCACTCGCACTTGTCTCCTATACATTGCACTAAAAAGCCCGGTGATTTAAGCATGTTCCATCATATTCACAACCGTTCTGGCAGACTCTTCTCATGGAGCTTCACCGCAGCCGTCATAAAGATCATCAGGAATATTACAAGGGCTGCGATATCCATCCAGATCGGATAGTAATTGGTCCCCTGAAAAGAATACCTGCACAGGTCAGTTATGTAGGTCAGGGGGGATGCCGATGCCAGAACCCGTCCCCATTGCGGCAGTTCTCCGACCGGGATGAATATACCACTTATAAAGACCAGTGGAAATTTTACCATTGTGGATATCATCATCACGGTGGAGGTCATGCTGGTCGGTGTGGATGAGAATATCAGCCCCATAGCTGAGAAGCAAAATGCAGCCAGTACAATGCCAACAGCAAGGATGAACGGATGTGCGACTGTCACGCCGATTGCCATTCCAACTAATATCGGGACGAGAGATATCCCGACACCGAAGAGCACGGATGCCAGCATATCACCCAGCAGGACCGTTGTGATGGAGACCGGGGCTGCTGCAAGTCGCTCCAGGTTTCTGGTCTGTGTCTCGGTGGGCGCGATCACAGGAGTGATCGACATTGATGTGAAGAAGATCGTCATGCTCAGCAGTCCGGCGATGAGAAAATCAACCGGGAGATCTCTTCCTATCACGAATGCCAGAAAGAGGAATACGGGGAAAAGAATACCGAATATTACCACGGGTCCCTTCAGATAATAGATCCTGATATCTTTTTTAGCAATCGCACAGGCACGTTTTAGCTGATCTATCATTTTATCTCCCTGGTAAGTTTGATGAAGACATCTTCAAGCGTTGGTGTCAGCGTGTTCAGTGTCACTATCTCCAGACTATTTGACCGGGAATAATCCACCAGTTGATATATCGTCCTGCCGGGTTCGCTCGTATACAATCGCAGTTTATCGCCACTCATCCGGACATCGATGACCCCTGGGATGTCAGGAAAATCAAATACATCTACAGGCATGTCAAAACTGACCTCAACCCATACCAGTCCTCCTATTCTCCTTTTGAGTTTTTCGGGAGCGTCAATGGCTGCTATCTTTCCATGGTTGATGATTGCAACTCTGCTGCACAGTTGGTTTGCCTCTTCCATGTAATGAGTGGTGAGAAAAATGGTTTTCCCTTCTTTATTTAACTCCAACACCATATCCCTTATCAAACGTGCACTCATAACATCCAGACCCGATGTTGGCTCATCGAGAAAAAGTATTTCCGGGTCGTTCATAAGAGACATGGCGATGATGAGTTTCTGCTTCATCCCCTTGGAGAATGTCCTGACCTTATGATCCTTCCTGCCGTACAGATCGAACTTTGTCAGGAGTTCTTCTGCTCTCTGTTCAGCATCTTTTTTTGGTACACCATACAATTCTGCCATGAACTGCAGGTTATTCCAGGCTGTAAGATCGGTATATGCGTTTGAAAGTTCAGGAACAACTCCCATTATCTGTTTGGCTTTGATCGGATCTTGCCGGATGTCAAGACCCATGATACTGACATTACCGGAACTTGGCTTGATTATTCCTGTGAGCATCCTGGCAGTCGTTGTCTTGCCTGCGCCATTCGGTCCCAAAAAACCAAAGACCTCACCTTCCCCCACCTCAACGTTGATATGATCCACCGCTGCAAGATCATTGTAATATTTTGTCAGTTCTTTGACCTCAATCACGTTTTTCATGATCCTGCATCCCATTTCCTAATAAATCGATGACTATCTGTCTTGTCTTCAGTTTCCACACCTTTTCAGGCGCACCTCCTCCCCTTTCCAGATACCTGGAAACCTCGATGATGCCTGCCTTGTTCAATTCTGATAGATGGTAATACAATCCAGAAGACGTGAGTCTCTCGCCACGTTCAGTCAAAAACTCGTGGATCTCCTTTGTGCTCTTGCTGCCGTCCCCGATAAAATCGATGATCGTCCACCTGGTGGGGCAGTGAAGCGCCCTGATATACCTGCCAAGTTCCTGCATGCGTGGGTGACAATTGCACATTGTATTACCTGAATATTCCAGTATTTTACTGTAATATTATAGTGATTGGTTAAAAAAGTTTCGGACAGGAATTTCAAAATTGTTTGAAACCACTAGGTTATTATATTATCCTGACAAAAATACATGCCTTTCAAGCTTAAAGATCATATACTGAATCTTCAAAATGAATTTGATAAAATTAGTGGATATACTTAAGGAATATCAATATATATATATATTGATATTGGTTTGGGGAGAAACAGAAAATGGAAGATTACTTTCTTCTTTCTTTCCAGCATTGTGCTTAAGTGTTTTATATAATTCATATTTTAAGTCTGATCATTAAAGAATAGAATACAGGCTGTGTAAAAGAATGACCATTGAAAAGGACTTATGTAGTGGGGTCAATGCTTCAAAGAATTCAACCCTTGCGTTAGTCTTTCTTGCAGCTTTAAAAGGCATCGTTGGCTTTTATTCGGGAAGCTCTGCCCTGATTGCTGATGCGGTTCATACATCACTGGATATTTTCACATCACTTGCCGTGTGGGTTGGATTCAAGTTTAGCCTGAAAAGCAGCGGGGAGGAGTTTCCTTATGGCTATTATAAAGCAGAAAACCTGGTTGCACTTTTCGTCTCAGCAATAATCCTCATCTCCGGAGTCGAACTTGTACGCGAGGCACTGGTAAGCATTAAAGATCCTGCTGAGATAGGGCTGCAGGGAATCGCACTTGGCACAGCCGTGTTTTCGGTTTTTGCAATTTATACTATCGCTCAGTACAAAGCCAGAATTGGCAGGAAGATCGATTCCCAGGCCCTGATCGCAGATGCAATGCACTCATATACCGATGTTTTCAGCTCCCTTGTCGTTGTTGTTGCAATTGCAGGCTCAATGTTGGGTATGCCCTGGCTCGATAGTATCGGAGTGCTGGTAATCTCCCTAATGATATTCAAGCTCGGAATCGGGATTGCCAGGGACTCGGCATTAGTACTGATGGATGCATGGCTTGATAAGGGATCAATCACAAGGATCCGTCAGGCTGTTGGTGATATCCAGGGTGTGAATATGGTGGAGGATATCAGACTCAGAAAATCCGGGCTGGTTGTGTTCGGGGAAGTTGTGGTTGAAACAGAAGGCGACGCTGATCTGAAAAGAGTAGAGATGCTTTCAGAGGAAATTAAAAGAACTGTAAAAAAAGAAGTAAAGAACCTGGAACATATAGTGGTCAATGCCAGGCCAGGGAAGATGGCAGTAGTAAGGGTTGCAGTTCCTGTAGTGGCACAAGATGGTTTGCACTCAAAGCTATCCCAGCATCTTGGTAAGGCTCCATTTTTTATCATTATCGATCTTGAAGATAATAATATAAAAGGCTGGGATGTCATCGAGAACCCGGCCGCTGATCTGGAAAGGAAAATGGGTGTGAAGGCTGCGGAGTTCCTGGTAAGTCGGTATGTCAATGTCTTGATCGTACATGAGATTGGTGCGGGGCCATTTTATATGCTTCACGATAACTTTGTAAAGATGCTGCAAATGCCTGACACGGCTGGGAATGTTGAAGAGGTCGTGGATAAGGTTTTGGATTTGAATATAGTAACTTCACCTACATAGGATGGGACATACAGGTTCAATGTCGGAGATGAGGATTTGGAACATCCCGGCCAGGCACATAATCCAAATACCATCCGAAATTACAACCTGCTTTTCTCAACTCTATCGCGGACCACCGCACAGACATTGGTAGAATAGATATTCCACTATTCTTGTGATTCGTATCATCTTTTAATGGATTTATTATATCTATTAATATTAATCATGTGATACGTAACACAATATATATATAATATTAACAAGAATCGCAGGCTATGAACTCTAATAATGTGGAAGTATCTGCGATTGGAAATGCTATTGTGTTGTGTGCAATGAACCTGTGATGGAAACAAGAGTCAGACTTCTAAACGGTGAAGTTCATTGCATTCCATGTTTTGAGGAGTTGACAGGAAATAATTCCTGAATAAATTTGAACCGGATGGATATAAAATGACCAAAATTAAAAATACACTGATAATATCCTTTATCATATTTTCATTTTTGTTAACACCTGTAATATGTGCTGCTGCAGAAAATGAGATACGGATAGCAGATAAAAGCGGTGATTGGGGACACCCGTCACCTTATCTGGCTTATGGGAGAGGACCCGGGTATCTGAGAATGCATTTCATTTTTGATACTCTTGTGTGGAAAGATGAAAACTCTGACTTGATTCCTTTGCTGGCAGAAGATTGGGAATATATTCCGGAAGAGGAAGTGTACATCTTCAATCTTGTCAAAAATGCTAAATGGCATGATGGAGAGATTCTCACAGCAAATGATGTCGCCTTTACTATAGAGTACATGAAGGAGCATCCTTATAGCTGGGTCGTGCTTGACAGCGTTGACCGGGCTGAGGCAGTTGATGAGTATACTGTAAAGATCTATATGAGCGGTCCGTATGCGCCTTTCATGGAGGATATTGGTGGCACGATGCCGATCCTGCCAGAACATATATGGAAAGATGTCGAGAACCCGATGGATTATGTAGAAACCGGTGCATTCATAGGGTCCGGTCCCTTCAAATATGTTGATTTTAGCAAGGAGCATGGAACATACCAGTATGAAGCATTTGATGAATATTATCTAGGTAAACCGAATATTGATCAGTTGATCTATGTAAAAACAGGCGATACCCAGATGGCACTGCAGCTCGGTGAGGCAGACTTAGCTTCAATAAAACCAGAGATGGCTGAAACTCTTACAGAGGAAGGTTTTGTCGTCATAACAGGTCCGCATTACTGGAACAAGAAATTGATGATCAACCACAACAAGGAGCCTCTCGACAATGTTATGTTCAGGCAGGCACTGGCTTTTGCGATCGACCAGGACGAATTCGTGGATAAATCACTCAGAGGATATGGGAAAGCTGCCAGTTACGGGCTGATCTCATCAGAGAGCCAGTGGGCAAGTCCGAATGTTCCTGAGTATCCATATAATCCTGATAAAGCAAAGGAAATGATCGCATCGCTCGGCTATGAATGGGAAGACGGTGTTTTCACCAAAAATGGCGAAGCCCTGGAACTTGAAGTACTTGTTTCGATGATCGGTGTTGGGGGGCAGTCTATACCTGATAGGGATGGTGAAATATTGAAGAACCAGCTCGAAAAGGTGGGTATACAGATAGACCTGATATCTCTTGAAACGAAGATCGTCGATCAAAAAGTGATAAACTGGGATTTCGACCTTGCAATCTCCGGACACGGTGGCATTGGCGGCGATCCGAAGATCCTCTATGAGAAGGTCCTGCAGGTCCCGGGAACCAAAGCGAGTCCGAATACTGCAAGATATAATAAGAGCGAGGAGTTAAACAGTCTGCTTGATGACCTTATGTATGAGATGGACCCGGCAAAAAGACAGGAAGCTGTCTTTGAAGCCCAGAATGTCTATGCAAGGGAACTTCCGGCAATATCACTGTATTACCCGACATGGTATTATGCCTATAACCCTGATGCCGGAGTGGAGTGGTTCTACACGATAGGAGGGGTCTCCAAAGGTATCCCGATCCCTCAGAACAAGATCGCCATGGTAAGGTCGAACGCACAAGGGGAGGAGGGAATCGAACAAACAGCTATGCAGACCACAGATAATGCACAGGATACACCTATGATGCCATTTTTAGGGGTGTTTGCGATCCTTGCCGCCTTCTATATAAAAAGGTCCGGAAGGAAGCCGTAACAGATGAAGCAAAATAGGAAAGTGGAGATGGTAACAGTCTACCTGTTTACCATCCTTTTCCTTATTTTTCTCAATTCTATAGCGTACCACCGCACAGACATGGGCCGAATAGATATTTCATAATTTTTGCGATCAATGTCATTTTTAAATAGATTTTTTACACATATTAATATTAATTATGCAATACGTAACACAATATATATATAATATCAACAAGAATCGCATGCTATGAACTCTAACAATGTGGAGGAGTCTGTGATTGAAAATGCTATTCGGTTCCACGGGCACCAGTGCCCTGGGCTTGCAGTTGGAATACGGGTATCTGATGTGGTGTTGCGGGAACTTGGAAAACCTGCCAGGGATGAGGAGATGGTTGCAATTGTTGAAAACAACTCTTGTGGTGTGGATGCTATCCAGTTACTCACAGGATGTACATTTGGAAAAGGAAACCTGGTATTCAATGATTTTGGAAAATCGGTTTATACGTTCATAAACCGTGAAACCAACAGGGCATTAAGAATATCCATCAATAAAGATGCTAATAATATGGATAAAAAACATCTCAATCTCTTTGCAAAAGTAAAGAACAAAACAGCAACTGAGGCTGAAAGAGAGTTGTTCACGCAAAAACACATCAAAAAAAGTAAAGAGATACTTGATCTACCTGAAGACAAGCTCTTAACCATCGAACAAGTGGAACCAAAACCAGTCCCAAAAGCAAGTATCCATGAATCACTAGATTGCGTTGTGTGCAATGAACCTGTGATGGAAACAAGAGTCAGACTTCTAAACGGTGAAGTTCATTGCATTCCATGTTTTGAGGAGTTGACAGGAAATAATTCCTGAATAAATTTGAACCGGATGGATATAAAATGACCAAAATTAAAAATACACTGATAATATCCTTTATCATATTTTCATTTTTGTTAACACCTGTAATATGTGCTGCTGCAGAAAATGAGATACGGATAGCAGATAAAAGCGGTGATTGGGGACACCCGTCACCTTATCTGGCTTATGGGAGAGGACCCGGGTATCTGAGAATGCATTTCATTTTTGATACTCTTGTGTGGAAAGATGATAGCCCTGACTTGATGCCTTTGCTGGCAGAAAATTGGGAATATATTCCAGAAGAGGAAGCGTACATATTAGATCTTGTTGAAAATGCTAAATGGCATGATGGAGAGGTTTTCACAGCAAGTGATGTCGCCTTTACTATAGAGTATATGAAGGAGCATCCTTATGGCTGGGTCGTGCTTGACAGCGTTGATCGGGCTGAAGCAATTGATGATCATACTGTAAAGGTATATATGAATGGTCCATACGCTCCCTTTATTGAGGAAGTTGGTGGCACGATGCCGATCCTGCCGGAACATATATGGAAGGATGTCGAAAATCCGATCGATTATGTGGAACCGGGTGCATTCATTGGAACCGGTCCCTTCAAATATGTTGATTTTAGCAAGGAGCATGGAACCTACCAGTATGA
>CBDUUM010000070.1:0-7463 GCA_965370445.1 uncultured Methanosarcinales archaeon | reverse complement strand
ATCACTGCTTGGTACCGGGCATTCCGGGCTGGTCGTTGACCTGGCAGCAGGTGTCCCTCTGGGTTTCGGTTTCGGGGTGAGCGGTGCGGCTGCCCTGGCAACTGCCCTGGCAGTAAATGCCGACCAGGGGCAGGGCCGTACTATGAAACAGGCGGCTGCCGTGGCCCATTCTGCTGAAGTTGTGAACCGGACAGGGATGGGGGATGTGGCAGGACAGTATGCAGGTGGCCTGGTTATCAGGACAGCGGCAGGTGCACCCGGGGTAGGTGCGGTCGAAAAGGTGCCGGTAGATACCGTAGAAGTGTCATGGGTCTGCATGGGTGAGATATCAACCTCCTCGGTACTGGATGATGAGAAAACAATCCAGAGGATCAATATACTGGGCAGACGGGCATTGAAGGCACTGCTCAAACGGCCAGGGCTTGAATATTTTATGTCCCTTTCAAGGGATTTTGCCTTTGAGACCGGGCTTGTCAGTCCACGAGCCGCAGATGCCATTGAAGCGGTGGAAGCAGAGGGCGGGCGGGCCAGTATGGCTATGCTGGGGGACACTGTATTTGCGCTGGGGGACGGTAGTGCTCTAATGGAATTCGGGCAGGTCGGGAGCAGCAGGATAGGAACCACGGGTGCGCATAATCTTTAAACAGTTTATATGGAGTTCATGTTCATCCCCTGACAAACTATAAATTAAATAATTGCAGTAACAATACAGACCTCTTAATTATCATTAAAAATATAGGAGTAATACTATGGATAATAAGGATAAATCAAGGATCAGGACAAGGACCAAACGATATATCAAGCAGTTAATTCATAATTTCCGATTTACATACGAGGACATAAGCAAGAATAGTGGCATCGACGTTAACAGGTTAAAGGCCATCAATAAAAAAGAAGACCCTACTTTTGAAGAGTACATCACCTTAAAAAAAATAGCTATAGAATTATCAGATGAACGAGCTCAGGATTCGGCAGATTAATCCTCTTCCCTGCCTTATTTTCCAAGGTAAAAGACCATCTGGATAAGACCCACTAAAAATCCCAGGACACCGCCAATAATGGTGATGTATCCCAGTTCTTTTGAGGATACCCTGAGTACTATGTCCTCCAGTTGGTCAAGGTCATAGGATTCTAGGTTCTTTACTATGATGTCCTTGAAGTCCACGTTCTTTTCGATCTCATGAATGAACTCACTGATCAGTTCATCCTTATTGACATTGACCGACTTCTTGACCCTGGAGCGCAGGTAAGCATTGATCGTAGTATTTATCCTGCCAAGTATCTCGCTTTTTCCATTGTACTCGGATGATTCAAAAAAACCGTCCACCATCTTGTCTATCTCCGGCCCCATGTCAAGTGCTTTTAGCACCCTGGAAAGGTCTTTCATTGAGATCAGTTCATCCTCTACCGTGGCGGCAATGCTTTCTGAAATATCGTTCCTGCGCTTTGGGAGCAGGCCCTGTATCCTGAAGGGTCCGATGCCTATGGGCTTGTGGGGCCGAAAGAGCATCTTTACTGCGATATAATTGGTCGAGTACCCTATCAGGCACCCGATGACAGGGAAAAGGTAGGGGGTATACTCCATGTTAGTAAATATGTACCGGAATATAATTTAATGTTGGTGTAAGTCTGTCAAGGGTTTTTTAACGTATAGGAAAGTATATCCTTTCCTGTAGGCTTAGAAAATGCGAACGAAGTGAGCATTTTCTTGATGTCCGGAATTAATGTTATCGTGAAGCCCAGGCAGATGCTATGAACTCACATACGAATTTTGCGCCCAGAAGTGCAGTATTTCCGCTATCGAACCCGGGAGCGATCTCCACCAGGTCGAAACCAACAGACCTGGGGGCCAGCCGCCTGATAACTGAAAGCACCTGCCTGTCAGTTAGTCCGAAGGGTTCGGGCGTACCCAGTGCAGGAGCATATGCCGGATCCAGGACATCCATATCCAGTGACAGGTACAGGTGACTGGTATCAAGGTCAAAGTGCCTGGAAAGTTCTGAAAGAACATGTGTGATGCCTTTCTCGTCAACAAAATCTGCCGGATAGTAGGTAATACCCCGGGACCTGGCAAGTGAGTATTCATCCCTGGTGCCGCTTCTTATGCCTATGGATATATAATTATCTGTAATGTCTTCGATGATACGCCGGCTCACACAGGCATGGCTGTTGACCTGTCCCCCAAATTCCTGCCGCAGGTCAAAATGGGCATCCAGTACCACCACACCCAGATCATTGAAATGGTCCATTGATCTCCTGACACACGGCACCGTTAGGGAATGTTCACCACCCAGCATTATGGGGATTTTACCATCACTAAGGATGCGGGTTACTATTTCATCAACCGCAGCCTGGGCCTGTTCCACTGTGCAGTTACCAGATATGTCCCTATCTCCTGCATCATGAAAGGGTATGTACCCATCTCCTGCATCATAGAAGGGTATGTCCCTATCTCCCGCATCATGGAAAGGTATGTCCCTATCTCCCGCATCATGGAAAGGTATGTCCACATCTCCCGCATCATGGAAGGGTATGTCAGCAAGGTCGATATTAAAGTAAGGGTTGTAGGTCTCGAAGTTATACGAAGCTTCGCGTATGGCATCAGGGGCAAGCCGACTGCCCTTCCTGAAGGAGGATGTCCCGTCGAAAGGTGCACCGAAGATCACAAAGTCAGCATCATAATAATTAGAATCGGCATCCGCAAAAAAAAGTTCCCCACCCATACGAACATTCCAAAAAAATTAAAAATACTATGCAGGCTCAGACTCGAATATCGATTTTCATCTTCCCCATGGCAACCAGGTACTGGATATCCTTCCCAACCTCTATCTTATTCTTATACTCATCCGGCATGGTAAGCTCGATAGTGGAATAATCGCCCATATCCATTATCTGTACCACATCACCAGAGATAGAGATAACCTGCCCGTTCTTCCTTTCCACAAGGGGAACGTATATCTTCTGGGTAACAGGTGAAATTATAGAACGTTTCTGGTTGTCAAATATGCCGACAGCGTCTACCCTGGCTTTGGCACTTCCGTGTTTTCCAGGTTTTGAATGTGAGAGTGATTTGATCACGCAGGGTTCATCATCGATTATAACATATCTTCCTTCTTTTAATGTACGGACTTCAGTCTGCTCTTTCATGGGATAAGTTCCTCCGGTAAATAGACATTGCTAATATCACGAACTTAGTATCGTTGGGGCTTAAATATATATCGTAAATAATACCACTGGGTGCCTCCGATGACCTGGGGAAGGGGAGCTACGTGTACATCCCCATTTCCCGTTCTTTCTCTGGTTTCACTTCCTCCCTGGCTTTCTTGATATGCTTACCTGCAACCCTGTACTTTTGCATCTCTTCATCATCATCTACTGACTTGCCTGACTGTACGTATTCCCTGATGGCCAGCATTACGCTTTCCCGTACAATTCCCGCAAGATCGGCACCTGAATAGTCTGCAGTCTCCTTGGCCAGTTTTACAACATCAACATCGTCAGTAAACGGCTCATCCTTCATATGTATCCTGAGTATCTCCAGCCTGGCTGCCTCATCAGGCAGCGGCACTTCCACCAGCCTGTCAAACCTGCCGGGCCGAAGCAGTGCCCTGTCTATTATATCAATCCTGTTTGTTGCGGCAATGGCAATCACACCGTGCAGTTCTTCCAGTCCGTCCAGTTCGGCAAGGAACTGGCTGATTACCCTTTCAGTTACATGACTGTTAAAACTCTGGCCCCTGGTGGGTGTGATGGCATCTACCTCGTCAAAAAAGATAATACACGGGGATGCCTGTTTTGCCTTCCTGAATATCTCACGCACTGCTTTCTCGGATTCGCCGACCCATTTGCTCAGGAACTCGGGACCCTTAACGCTGATAAAATTAACTTCGCTCTCTGTTGCCACTGCCTTGGCCAGCATGGTCTTTCCAGTACCGGGAGGGCCATACAGCAGGATACCTTTTGGTGTCTTTGCCTTCATATAACCGTACAGTTTTTGGTATTTCAACGGCCATTCAACTGCTTCTTTCAGTTCCTGCTTGGGCAGTTCCAGACCGCCGATATCATCCCATTTGATGTTCGGGGATTCCACGAACACCTCCCGCAAGGCAGATGGTTCCATCTCGCCCAGTGCACTAAGGAAATCCTCCCTGGTCACAGTAAGCTTTTCCAGCACATCCGGAGGTATGGTCTTTTCCTCAAGATCGATCTCGGGCAGCACTCTTCTCACAGCCCGCAGTGCTCCCTCTTTTGCCAGTGCTGCCAGGTCGGCACCCACGAACCCGTGAGTTATGTCAGCCAGTTTATCCAGTTCCACATCTTCAGTCAACGGCATGCCCCGGGTATGTATCTGCAAGATCTGCAGCCGGGCATCCCTGTCCGGCACACCAAGCTCGATCTCACGGTCGAACCGGCCGCCCCGCCGCAGCGCCGGGTCCAGTGCATTTACCCTGTTTGTAGCACCCAGCACTACCACTTTTCCCCTGGATTCCAGTCCGTCCATCAGGGCCAGGAGTTGGGCAACTATCCGGCGTTCCACCTCGCCGGTGACCTCTTCCCGTTTGGGCGCGATGCTGTCTATTTCGTCTATCAGGATAATGCTCGGGGCATTCTCTTCGGCCTCCTTGAATTTCTCACGCAGGCGCTCCTCTGATTCGCCATAGAACTTACTCATGATCTCGGGACCGGTCAGTGTAATGAAATAGGCATTGGTCTCGTTGGCCAGCGCCTTTGCCAGCAGGGTCTTCCCCGTTCCCGGGGGACCGTGCAGCAGTACTCCTTTCGGGGCTTCAACACCCAATCTCACAAAGAGTTCAGGATGTTTCATTGGAAGTTCGATCATCTCCCTTACCTTGCGGATCTCTTCTTCCAGGCCGCCTATGTCCTCATAGGTGACCCTGGATATGGCCTTGATCTCCTTGATGGGTTTTTCACTGACCTCGATCTGGGTCTGTGACCCTATTATAACGGATTCAGTGGGTGGGGTTGTGGTAGCTATTACTAACTGTACTTTCCCTGACATTGTATCCAGTTCAATGTAATCACCCCGGGTAACCACTCTTCCTTCCATGATACGGGAGAGGTACTGCTCAACAGCCCCGATAATCTTTATTTCCAAAGTGGGAGCAAATACCACTTTACTGGCAGCAGCCGTCTTGATCTTTTTAATGGTCACCTTGTCATCGATACCCACACCTGCATTTCGCCTGATACTGCCATCGATCCTGATGACACTCCTTCCAGCATCCTCCGGGTATCCGGGCCAGTTGATGGCAGCGGTTTCCCTGGCACCGAAAATGCCGATCACATCACCTGTTTCCAGTCCCAGTTTTCCTGCCTGTTCAATATCGAGCCTGGCTATGCCTCTGTTAACATCCTGCTGCCTGGCTTCCTCTACCTTTAAGGTGACCTCTTTGACTTCTTCTGCCATGTATGATCCCACCGGGAAATCGGTTATTCGACCTTGATCCTCTTGCCTTTTGGTTTTGTATTACCTTTTAGCTTAAAGGTAAGTTCCAGGACACCGTTGTTATATTTTGCCTTGGCACTGTCCGGGTCTATGGGAGACTCTGTGGGGATCTCCTTGTAATATTTGCGGTCCTTTGTTTCGGCTTTGAGCGTTACCATATCCTCGGAGGCATCCACTTTAACGTCCTCTTTTGTAATGCCAGGCATCTCGGCAGTTATACACAGGTTGTTCTTTTCACTGTCAATAATGTTGCACGAGTATGGTTCCCTCACATCCCCGCTGATCATACCGGCACCAGAGGGCCTGATATTCCCGAACTGTTCGATATGGGGTATTCCATCAGGTCCTACTTTCATACTGAAACCATATACCAACGGCTTTCCGGGTTCAAGGTCTGTCCCGGATTGGACTGTCCTGAGCATGCGCTCCAACATATCATTGATGTCTCCGAACTCCCTGTCAAATACGTCAAATGGATTCCATCTTGGATCTCTTCTTTTCCACATAATATTTACACCTCACACCCATTTTGGGTATTCAATTATTTGTAAGTATAAGTATTTGAAACTTACGTGATAAACTTTAACACTAAACCCACCCGGAAATTACATCATATCTTCAAGATCAAAAGCCAGGTATCCCATTTCTCTTAGCTTTTCCTTTCCATTGATCTTTTTCCCGATAATGCCATAAAGCTCACGCCGCTCGTCGTTGTGCCATTTTACCAGCGCAGCTTTGCGTTTCAAGTCAGCAAGGATGTGTCCGGACCTTTTCCGGTCCACTTCCTGCCATTTACATTCAAAAAATGCGATCTCTCTTCCTTCTTCATTCAGTGCCAGTACATCGATCTCTTCGCCTTTGTGCCACCACCTGCCTATTCTCCGGAAATCCGGAATAAGGTGGTGGATTATCTCCTGCTCAACAAAAATCTCGAACCTTTTCCCGAAAAATCCGGGCATCTCATCGCTTCTGAGTTTGAATACGCCTTTTTCAATCTCTTCTTTATACTTTGAAACAAAGTTGAACCAGAAGTCAAAGACCGGGTCTTTTATCAGGTATATACCTTTTTTCTGGTTTCCAAAAATGGATACCCGTCGCTCAATGAATCCCAGGCGTATGAGGTTTTCAAGGTATGGGTAAATCTTGCGTGCGTCTATGCCTACAAAATTGGCTATATCTGTGGGTTTTGTGTTGCCAAAGGCTATGGAATTGAGTAGGGAAAAGTAGGTTTTGAGTTCCCTGAATTCCTGGGAGACTATGAAGTAGGGCTCCCTGTAGAAATAACCGAACTTGTCAAAGAACTCTTTTTCTACAAAGTTTGTGATATCTGTGTATTCCGAAGCTTTGAGAAGATACTCGGGCACCCCTCCCAGTATCATGTATGTTTCAAGGGTTTCCTGGAATGGCATGTTGAGAAATTCTTTTGAGTCAGAGAAGGAAAGTCCTTCGAGGAGTATGTCCCTGCTTCGCCTTCCATATAGGGGGGACGCATGGGACAGGACCATCTCACTCATAAGGCCGAGCATGGAGCCGGAAAGGATGATGCATATATTTGATGAGGATAATGCGGTGTCCCAATACTTTTGCAGGGTGCTGAGGATGCTTTTGTCACTTTTTATGAGGTATGAAAATTCATCTATGGCCAGGTAAAACCGCTCCGAGGGGCAGTTTTTGGTAAGATAACCGAAAAGCTGGTCCCAGTCTTTTATGTCAAGGGTTCTCAGTACCTCGTCCCTGGTGAATTCTGCGATTTTCTCTTGCAGCCTGGTTATCTGGATGTGAGGGGAGGTATCTTCAGCAAGATAGAATATCCCATTCTTACCTGATGTGAATTCAGTAATGAGCCGGGTCTTGCCTATCCGCCGCCGCCCGTAAAGTATTATTAACCGGCCATTGGTTTTGTTCCATTCGTCTTCCAGCAATGAGAGTTCTTTTTGGCGGCCGATGAATTTACTAATCATGATTAGTACTAATGTGGATTAGTATTTAATGTTTG
>CBDUUM010000069.1:0-7464 GCA_965370445.1 uncultured Methanosarcinales archaeon | reverse complement strand
TCTCCAGTCCCACAACCTATATCAAGAATTAAACCGGGTTTTAAACTATTAAGGATAACCCTGTTCTCTACTGACCGCATATATTCAAGCCTTTGATTATCAAATCTGTTGTCATAATTATCGGCAAGATCTTCATAATATTTTACTATACTTGTTCTATGCGACATGTTGAGTGAGTTTATTTATCCCTTGGGCACAGGGGCGCATGTAATACCTCGGATTTCTAATCCTATGATGTGCAAGCCCCGCACAACCAGAATGCTTATCCCAAAAAAGCATTTGTTGAACATGCCTGAGGGGATGAGCATGCCTACATATAATTAAGACTATATTACTTTTGTTGTACATGTCGGTCAAAGCGTATAAGTTTAGGATATACCCAAACAAGAATCAACAAGCCGCTTTAATATTTACACTTAACACATACAGGCATCTATATAATTCTGCAATCAATATACTTAATAAGGTAGGGCAAGGCATGCCCGAATAAACGCCTGTTGAGCCGCTCGTTAGAACGTCTGCGAAGCAGGATGTCATGGACTTATAGTCGGGGTGTGTCACGTATTTCCTCCACCACTAACTTTTTGCGCCGCTACCTGACAGAAGGACAGTTCCCGCCCGGTCCAAAGATATAAGCTGCGGTGGAGTTTATGGAGCAAGGTGGGGAACGGGCGGTTGTGTGCTGGCCAGGGCCGGTGGTCGAGGCACTGGAGGGAAAACGGTGAACTGTGGTTGAGAAGTAGATATTGAAAAGCCTAATATTATTCGAAAAGCAGGTAAAGTTATAGCATAAGATAATACATTTCAATTCTTCAGTAAGATAATTGGAACCATGATAATATTTGAATCATAAGATTTATATATCAATAATAAATAATTTATACACATGGGAATTGACAGTGCAACAATAATTGAATTCTTTAATATGTGTATGGGCATTTGTATAGTCGTAATCTCATTTTATGCTTCCAAGAAATTCAGTTTACGCATTTTCAGGCGTGGGTGGCTTATAGTAGCACTTTCTGGCGTTGTAATGGTGCTTGGTTCAATACTTAGGGAATATTACTCATATACCAATCAATATATTGAATGGGCCTGGTTGGGCAGGCTGTTCATCCTCATGCATCTGGTTCTATTGGTGATCGGAATTTATCTTATGGCTGTGACAGCTGTGAAGATGTGGGGGGATTAATTTGCAGCTCAATGGAGTGTTAATGGTGTTACCAAAAGAAGGTGGTCTGACAATATCAGAAGAACTTGAAAAGGTTTTGAAAGATATAGAGTTAATTGGTGACATCCAGGCATCTTCAATAGTATCAAAAGACGGGCTTATGATGGTGTCTGATTGTACAGGTAATGTGGATGCTAACCTCATTGGTGCCATGGTTGCCATGTTAATCCGTTCAGCCAGCCATGTGGTAGAAGAACTGAAAAAAGGCGGTGTAGAATATTTACTACTTCATACAGAGTTAGGTGATATTTTAATGATGAACGTCAGTTCCAGTGCGATACTATGCGTGATAACAGAAAAATATGAAAATGTAGGTTTGACCATTATCGGAATGAAAAAAGCCAGTGAAAAAATAAAAAATATTTTGGGTGAATAACTGCCTGACCCCGTTTTTTGTTGTAGTAAACAACCTGATATATCCAGGCACAGGTCTGTCAATGTTTTTGTGATTCCCCTGGAAAATACAACAATTTTATCTAATAGCCTGCCGATTATTCTGTCATGGAAGCTCTATATCTGAAGGATTGTTATCTCAAGGAATCCCGGGTCACTGTTGAAAGTGTGAAGGACGATAAATTCGTAGTGCTGGATAAGACCCTGTTCTACCCGAACTCTGGCGGCCAGCCCCATGACACAGGCTTGCTGATAAAGGACGACCAGGAATTCCCTGTGGTTTATACAGGCAGATTCGGCGGTGTGATTAGTCATGAAGTAGCTATGCCAGGGCTGGTCAAAGGCGACCGGGTGAAAGCGGTCATCGACTGGGACAGGCGTTACCTGTTCATGAAATACCATACTGCCTGCCATATACTCAGTGCCATTATCCACAACGAGACCGGGGCACAGATATCAGGTAACCAGCTTGGAGAGGATAAAACCAGGGTGGATTTCAGCCTTGAGAACTTTGATCGGGAGCTGATCCAATCATATGAAGTAAAGGTCAACGGGATAATAGACAGGAATCTTCCGGTCACTATTGAAATACTGCCAAAGGATGTGGCATTCCAGATACCCTCTGTAGTAAAACTTAAGGATGCATTTCCGCCCGATATTGAAGAAATACGGGTAATAACAATATCCGGGGTTGACAGGCAGGCCTGCGGCGGCACCCATGTGGCAAATACCGGCGAGATACCACATATAGAGATATTCAAGGCCGAGAACAAGGGCAAGAATAACAGAAGAGTATATTTCAGGTTCAGGAGCGATTAGATCGATCAGGGGTTTTAGCTATGGTCAATGATGCATCATTGGACTTTATCAGGAATTTCGAAAAAAAGGCCAAATCCATAACCAACGATATCGACCGCTCCAAAAAATACAGGGCAGGTATTGCTGCACTGGCACAAAAGGCAGTCGAGACAAACAACACCATATTTCTGGATGCTGCTGTAAGGTTTACAGCAAAGATCATTAACGACCACGATCGTTCCAAGGCATATGTTGATATCGTCAGGGGCACGGCCAGGGTGGCCATAAACACAGCCGATGCAGACCTGGCAGTCCGGTCGCTTGAACTATCATCCAATACCGAACAAGGACACGACCTTAGTCATGCCCTGCAGGGAGTAGTAGCCGCAATGGCAGAAGTCGGAGCGAAAACAGATGATTCTGCCACCGTTAAAGATTCAAAAGAACTTGCAGGTACCATTGAATATGATACATACCGCTCATCTGCCTGGAGGAGTATTGCCCGGACCCAGCATGGTAATGCTAATACCCCGGATGCAGTAGGATCTGCAAATAAGGCAATGGAAATCATTGATATGTCAAAACTTATCATTCGGGATATATACAGGGCCTCTGCGTACGTTGACCTGGCAAAACTTTTCATTGATCTTAAACAGGAAGATACGGCCCGCGAGTGCATTACCAAAGCTGTGGATAGTTCAGCGGGTCTGGAAGATGAGTTCGAACGCTCATCCATATTCCAGGCCATTGCCGAGACTCAGGTGAGGATGGGAGCACGAACAAAGGACAACGGGCTGCTGGAGGATGCAGTGGAATCCTTTGGCCTTATTACCCGGGAATATTATAGGACATCCACAAGGCAAACGCTAATGAGTGTACTTTTGAATCTAAAAGAAGATGAACTGGTAAAGAGACTGGCCTGATCTTATTTGCCCCAGAATGGATTGCCTCTTCGTCTGATTTCCAGGAACTTTTCAAGTGTTTCAATTTCATCCGGATTAAGTGATTCAATAAGTTCCTGTTCTACGATCTTTGCATGTTTTTCAGGTACTTCGATATAGAGCAGGTCGCCCTCATTGATCTGGCGGCCAACGATAGGGCCTTCAATTGACACTGCCACCTGTGCGCCATACCTTGCCTCACCCACATTCTCGCCGTTCTCCTGTATACCCTTGATGAGACCTATCCGGCTGCCCTCCTCGTTCATCACGTTCAGCCTGGTCCTGATGATGCCGCCTTCAATTTCCACGCCAACCACGGCAGGTTTGCTCTGCCTGAATGTGTGGTCCGGCAGTAACCTGAACATACCGGGCCTGATGACAGCCTCACTTTTTTGTTTTTTTGTCATTTCAGTGTGTTCTTCCACATGTTCTTCATAATCATCAACAAGCCGGTAGATGACACTGCTCATAAAGAGTTTGACATCGCTTTTCTGGAGTTCATCAAGTGCGTCGGGCAGTATATCAACATTAAAACCAAGGATGACCGAGTATAACGGGTCCTCCAGGGCTTTAGCCTCAATAATATCCCTTCTGGAAATATTTCCCACATCTGCCTTCCTGATGGGGATCTCCTGGCTTTTCAGTTCATTGACCAGTGCTTCCAGGCTGCCGATGGTATCAGACCTTATAATGACCCCTACATTGTCAGTTTCGATCCTGGTCTGCTCTATCTCTGACATGATCTCTTTTGATATCTCATCAGTATTCTCTTTGGTAACCACCCGTATGGGTGCACCGGATATTGCATCATCCAGTGAAGGTGCTGAGATCTTAAGACCTGCGGCAGCTGTTATATGCTTTATCTGCTTGAACTTCTCTTCGGTACGGATCTCAGAGAGTGGTCTTGGTTTTAGCAAGGCCCTGGTCCTGGTCACTATGGGGTCGGCCAGGGTACCCACAGCAATCATATCCCCCACCTTGATCTCCCCGTCATACAGGATAGCATCAAGGGTTGTACCAAGTCCACGTTCTTCTTTCACTTCAAGTACTACACCTACGCCCGGACCTGTAGCATGGTATTCAAGGTTGGATTCCAGGAATTTCTGGGCCAGGCCCAGCAGGACCATGAGTATATCAGGTAATCCTTCACCTGTTTTTGCACTAATTGGTATTACTGCAATGGTTTTCTGGAAGTCCCGAATCCTGTCATAACGGTCTGCATTGAATCCGAGTTCATACAGTTTACCTATTATCTCGTAGAATTTCGTATCAAGTATTGACCTGATATGTTCATGCTGTTTATTGTAGGAAGATATGAAAGATGACATGGGCTGCGGGTCCCAGCCATGTATCCTGTCGATCTTGTTTGCAGCTATCACAAAAGGTGTTTTGTAATGTTTCAGGATGTTGATAGCTTCGATGGTCTGGGGCTGGAATCCTTCATTAATGTCCGCGATCACTATTGCCAGGTCTGCCAGTGCTCCGCCCCGGGAGCGAAGGGTGGTAAATGCATGATGCCCGGGTGTATCAATAAAAAGCAATCCCGGTATCTTGAACTTACCTTTCGGGACAGTACCGCATATCCTGCTAATAACATCAAGGGGAACCTCAGTTGCACCGATATGCTGGGTAATGGCTCCGGCTTCACCGTCTACGATTGCTGTGCCCCTGATCTTATCAAGAAGACTGGTCTTGCCGTGATCCACATGACCCATTACACACACTATTGGTGTCCGGAGGTTCTTTTCTTTAGCAACTGATTTAGCCACTGGATTTTCCCCCTGCTAAAATATTTTAACTATGTATAACAAATTGTTCTTGACACGATTTAAAGATATGCATCAATCATGTATTGCATCAATCATGCATTAATAATACTCTACTTGAGATAGCATGCCTGTGAAACCAACCATCATTATAGTTAAGAATATAATATCTTTGACATATATCCTGAACACTTTGCTCTTTCACATCCTTTGCGGTGTATAATCTTGGTCACCGCAAAGAGCGCAAAGTTCGCAAAGATAGTTTGAATTGTTTGGTTCCTAACTATAAGTTATTCATAAAGCCACTGTTCATCGATCCGCGAATATTCTGATATCTCGGATTCACTAAAATGAATACTGATTTCGCGTTTTGCCGACTCGGTAGAATCAGAAGCATGGACTATATTCCGCCCTGTATCCAGCCCGAAATCGCCCCGGATAGTACCTGCCGCTGCTTCTGATGGGTTGGTGGCACCGACCATTGTCCTGATCACTGATACCGCGCTTTTCCCTTGAACAACTATGGACACCGATGGCCCGCTGGTAATAAAGTCCAGCAGTGAATGGAAAAAAGGTTTCCCTTCATGTTCTGCATAATGGGCCATAGCAGTCTCTTCAGGGATCGTGTACATCTTCAGGGCAAGTATCTTCAATCCGCGTTTTTCCATGCGGGATATGACCTCACCAACAAGATTGCGCTGTACCCCGTCTGGCTTTACCATAACGTATGATCGCTGCATTTAAATTCCGACCTGATAGTAAAAAAAATATAAAATTATTTGTTTTTCAGTTTCCTGTACTCACCAGTCCACTCAACACGTCTGGGAATCCTGCCGAGTTTCATGTTGTTTTGACATTTGCTTGAACAGAAATACAATGTACTGCCGTCCTTTTTAACAAACATCTTGCCTGTACCCATTTCGATGTCCCCTTTGCAGAACGAGCATTTACGTGTTTCCATCAGGATCACCGTGTATTGAGTTTCTTTGCTTCCCTTGAAGTCTCAAGCAGCATCAGGATATCCCCTACCCTAATGGGTCCCACACAATTACGGGTGATGATCCTGCCCTTATCCCTGCCATCAAGAATTCTGCACTGGACCTGGAGAGCTTCACCGTGCATACCGGTATTGCCCACGATCTCAATGATCTCGGCCGGAAAACCTGGATTTTCTGACATGATATTGTTCCTACTTCAATGCCTGGGTCTTGTTGACCACATCAGCGACCAGGTCTTTGGATTTACCGAATTCCAGGATCACTGACGCAGCACAGCCCACTTTGAGACCGCAGGCAGCACCCAGTTCTTCCTGTTTCTTTACATAGATATAAGGGATATTTTTCTCCTCACAGAGGGGCGGCAGATGGGCCACTATTTCAGGGGGATTGATATCTTCTGCGATATATATCAACTTGGCTGTACTTCTCTCTGCTGCTTTTGTGGCCTCGTTCGTCCCTTTACGTACTTTACCTGTGTCCCTTGCAAGTTCCAGTGCTTCTAATGCACTGTTCTCAAGTTCAGCAGGAACGTCAAACTTTACAAATATTGCTTGTGCCATGATTTTCAAATCTCCTTCCAGACATGTAAATGTCCGTCATTATTCATCGGTTTATTATGTGATCGTAAGCTGAATTATTTATTCAGGTATGATTCGACACCTTTTATTACACGATAGGTAATATAACTATCGCCCGCGCTGCTGTCTCATATTGTTTATTCCCTGCAGTATTTCATCCTTCCTCTGGTAGATGATTACTGTGACTGCCAGGATAATGATAATGAACAGGACCCACAGCATGATCGTGCCTTCTTTGTTCCAAGGTTCAATTTCATTTGTTTGGGGAGTCGAAGTGATATTGGAGCTATGGGTTGCCACTGTTGCAGGTGTTGTATTATGGGCTATAGGAATGACGGCTGGGGTAGAAACTGTTTCACCGGATATGGCGAAAGGTGAGAAGCCTGGTGTTGAACTTGTAAAGGTAATGCTGTTTTCATTTCTTGAGGTCCATGACGTAGGCAGCCGTTCCCAGGAGTCATCATTGTACCGGTAGAGCGCAATGCTGCCTTTATCAATATTGTTTGACGTTATCCAGTCAAGGGGGACTGTGAAGCTGATGGTCATATCCCCTATATTATTCTCTGTCGCCCAGCCGTAGTTGCCGACCCAGATGTTGATGTTTTTATATACCCTGCCAGGTGCGGGTGTATCTACCATTGTGGATGTATTTCGCAGTACCTCTATCTTGGAGGCTACCTTACCTGCGCTTACCTTTGCTGTGAAGTTGATGTTTATGATTGGGTTTAGTGTTTTCTCGAATGAGTAACTCACATTGTC
>CBDUUM010000068.1:0-7465 GCA_965370445.1 uncultured Methanosarcinales archaeon | reverse complement strand
ATAAAACCAGCAAGGTTGACTATTCCAATGGCACCTACAACCTCACCTTCTTTATCCTTGATCGGTGAAACCACTACAGGGACATCCTTATATGGCCCACCTTCGGCAAAGCCATGGATGGTCTTTTTTTGTTCTATTGCCATTTCCAGATACTTGCCAGTGTAATTATAATCCATTACCTGGTTGTTCTCGATCCTTATCCCATTCTTATTCTTACTCTTTATTGTTACCGGGAGACCAACTGCTGAATAGATGGCCATTGCTATTGGTTCTAAGTCTTCAGATGTTGAATCTTTGGTTATGGCAATTCCTTCCATTATTACACCAGATGAGCAATATGATATAATATATTTAAATGCTCCGAAAATGTGCCACTGATTAAGCAAGGCTTATATTGCAGCCTGCTCCCTGTCCTATACCTTCATCCACACGCACATGCAGAATTGTGATATTATCTGCAAAACCGTTATTCCTGATAGCGGTGGAAATCTCATTAAGGAAATACTTACACAGGTCTTCGGCACTTACCGACGGTATAGGCAGTAACTTTACATCTTCTTTCGGCAGCACATAATGTTTGCAGCTTTTAATAAGTTCCACTGTATAATAACCCTCATCTTCTGTAATCTTCAACCTGGGATCGTCCCTGGCCAACAATATCCTATGGTCAAGTCGGTCACATATCTCTATAACAATCCTCTTTATATCCTCAAAATCAATGATGAACTGCCCTGCCTGGCTGCCCTCGATACGTATACTGACCGCATAAGTATGACCGTGCAGCCTGCCGCATTTTGGATGGTCGGGTATTAAATGGCAGGCTGAGAACCGTAGTTTTGCATGCCAGCCATCAAGTTCTATGAACAAATCTTATTCACCTGGGTGAGGTTTAAGGCAGTCCATAACAATAAACCCTTGTATGGCCAGGAACCAGAAGGATTATTTCTACTATAAAGCAAAGGATGAAGGATATCGTTCCCGGGCCGCTTACAAGTTGCAGCAGATCAATATAAAACACAACGTAATAAAACCAGGTGACTCGGTAGTGGACCTTGGTGCTGCCCCGGGTGGCTGGCTGCAGATGGCAAAAGAGCTTTCAGGCGGGCGGGTACTTGGTGTTGACCTGCAGAAGATAGCACCTATTGAGGGAGTGGATACCCTTAAAGGAGATCTCACTTCTGACAGGATACGGGGAAGGATAGAGGAGATCATAGGTGAACACGGGGCCGATGCCGTAATTTGCGATGCGGCGCCTAACCTGACCGGGAACTGGAGTCTTGACCACGGCCGTTCCATTGACCTGTGCGAGTCGGCGCTTGGCATGGCAAAAAGGATGCTAATGCCAGGTGGTCATTTTGTTGTTAAGGTATTCCAGGGTGATATGTTCAAGGAGTTCCTGGATGAAGTGAAGGAGAATTTTGTCTATGTACGCTCATATACGCCTAGAGCTTCCAGGAAGCAGAGTGCTGAAATATATGTAATCGGTAAGAAGTTCATATCCACTGATATTAAGGCAGGGGATGAATACGATGTGGAGATACAAGAGATCGGAGAACAGGGTGATGGTATTACCAGGATCGGGGATTTTGTTATTTTTGTTAAACACGCTATGGTCGGGCAGGCGGTGCATGTCCGGATTAGGGAAGTGCATCCCCATTTTGCTTTTGCTGATATTATCGAATAATAAAATGTTATTTGGGTGGTGTTAATTAGTCTGGTCTTGGTATTGTCATTACCGGATTGTGATTGCCCGATTATGGTTTGACAATTTCAGTGGAGTTCGTAGGTTTTTATTTAAATACCTTATTACCAATTCTTTATATTCAATCAAATAGATAAGTTTACTATAGTACATTAGATTTCCAAGGGAGGTACAATACAATGGAAACCGGAATGCCAGTCAAGGAGATCATGACAAGTGATCCCATTACCATCGATAAAGCTATTAAAATATCAGATGCAGCGAAAAAAATGGTCGAGTTTGATGTGGGCAGCCTGATAGTAATGGATGGTCATAATCCGATAGGTATCCTTACCGAGCGGGATATGGTCAAGAAGATCATTTCCAAAAACGTAAATCCTGACTCACTCAGCTTGATAAAGGCCATGACAACTCCTCTTATTACTCTTGATGCCGATGAAGACCTGCAAAAAGCCATAGACCTGATGCTCAAGATGCATATCAGGCGCGTACCGATCGTCAAGGATAAGATACTTGTCGGGCTGGTAACAGATACGGACCTTGTTTCGGTATCTGTGGAGATGGGAAACATATTTTCCGAACTTGTCAACATGCACAGGGAAAGGGGAATTTCAACCGGAAGTGAGATCCCTGAGATCATTACCAGGGGCGTGTGCGAGAACTGCGGGAAATATTCGGATAATCTTGACTATCTCAATGGGTCGTTGATGTGCGAATACTGCAGGGAAATAGATAAATAGATTAGTATTTTATTAAATAGGGGGGTTTCGATGGACAAATTAACTGTCCATGCTATAATGGAAAAACATCCGGTATATGTGGAAGCTTCTGATTTTATTACACGTGCCCGTCAGCTTATAAGGGATTTCCACCACAGGACATTACCAGTTGTGGATGAAAAGAACAGGGTAATCGGGATAATAACTGAAAAAGACGTCCTGAACATTACATCAACCAAATCAAATATCACTGTCAATGGGTATGTTATTGAGACACCCATCATTTCCGCGGAAACGGATATAAAACAGGCGGCAAGAATCATGATAGAAACAGGGTTCACATACATACCTGTGGTGGATACAGCCAGAGGCAATATCCTCAAGGGTACTATAAGCATCATAGATATTTTTAACAACCTGGACCCATCCGATATTCCTGAAGGGACGGTGAGTGAATTTATGAGCGAGAACGTCAAGACATGCACACCAGATGATCCGCTGTCAAGGATATGGATGAATATGATCGGGGAAGGATTTTCCGGGTATCCTGTGGTAGACAAAAAAAATAGACCAAAAGGTATGATAACAAGGTATGATATCTTAAGCTCGGGTGGTGTCAGGATAGAACGGGAGGACGAACATGGTACCAGGATCGGAACATCCTCCAGGGTGGCACGCATCATGAGTACTCCACCTTTCACCATAACCACCGATGCATCCTTAAAAAAAGCTATTGAAATGATGACACGGCTGGATGTGCACCGTTTGTGTGTGGTAGACCCGGAACAACTTGTAGGTATTATAGATATACATGATATTGTCAGGGCGTATGTTGACGGATTGATTTGAATGGTATCTGGTCATGGGCCTGGAACAGACTGCAAGAAAATCCACGCTATCGCTATGATTTACTTGACTGCACAAGGTCATACTTTATTTACAGTGAAAGGTGGAAGAAGTCATACTTTATTTACAGTGAAAAATTCAAATTGTTGAGGATTACAGGATACTTTAAATAGAAAGTAATAATTGATGAAATACCGAACTGGAAAATAACATGATTTAACTTCAACTGTAATATGGTAAGTATCGGGACATAATCTTTCTTAGTAATTAACAAAACGGTGAAAACATGAAGAGGCAAAATATTAACAAGTCTGACATAAGAGTAATGGATAGTACTGGAGTAATGGATCGGGGATCAATGGATTTTAAATCAAGCGTCTCACACAACCATGGTGATATCATGGCAATTGCATCTAAAAATATTATTACTCTTCCCCCAACAGCCAATATTATGGGAACTGCAAAAACCATGTTGAAATATGGATTCAGGCGTGTTCCAATCGCCGATGCAGGTACAAACAGATTGGAAGGGATCATTACAAGTCTGGATATTGTGGATTTCCTTGGTGGGGGACTCAGACATAATATTGTCAAGAACAGGTACAAAGGCAACCTTGCTGCTGCCATAAACGAAGATGTCAGGGAGATCATGAAAGAGGATGTAGTCAGCCTGGGAGTCAATGATACTATATCAAACGCCCTTAAAACCATGATCGAAAGGAACATCGGCGGCATACCCATCGTTGATAATGATAATGCTGTGGTCGGGATTGTGACAGAACGGGATTTCGTAAGAACTGTGGCAGATATTACTACCTCAAAATCAATAAAAGAATATATGAGTAACAAAGTAGTTACTGCTTCGCCTGATATTTCTATAGGCGAAGCTACCAGGACCATGATAGAGAAGGGTTTCAGGCGAATCCCAATTGTAAAGGAAGACGTACTGTTGGGAATTGTTACTGCATCCGATATCATGAGGTATCTGGGCAGTGGTGAAATATTCCAGAAACTTATGACCGGGGATGTCTCTGATGCATTCAAGGTCCCAGTGAAAAGCTTGATATTGCGCGACATCATCTGGACTAATTCCAGCATTGATATCGGTGAAGCGGCAGCATCAATGCTGAAAAATAAAGTAGGAGCGCTTCCTATAATTGATGATGGAGAATTATGCGGTATTTTGACCGAACGTGATATTATTAAGGCACTGGCAGATTGATCTACTATCCAAAGGAGATATTGCAATGAAAGTAAAAGATATTATGAGTTCCCCTGTCTACTTGATAGCATCCAATGAACCCATATCAAGAGCAAGGAACCTTATGTTAAAACACGGTATAAGCAGGCTCGTGGTCATTGAAAAGGATATGACAAAAGAAGCTACATCAAGATCACCGGAAGTAATATCCATAGGTGTGGTGACCAAGACTGATATTAGTGACAGACTGGACCAGGCAGAGCCTAAATGGCGCAGGCGTCCAATTGGCAACATTCCGGTCAGCGTGGTTATGTCACCTGACCCTTTGACGATATACCCTGATGCCACGCCCAGGCAGGCTGCTGAAATCCTGCTTGAGAATAATATAAGTGGATTACCTGTGGTCAGGAGTAAGACTGACAGGAATTTAATTGGTATTATCACGAAACTTGACCTGATACGATATTACTCGACCCTCGGTGATACTACTGTTGTAGATGATATTATGGAACAGTTCTTTGTCACTGTTCACAGGCACCATACCATCAGTCATGTGATCCATGAGATGAAAAGCAATGAAGTGGACAGGACAATCGTGGTGGATGACAGCAATCAACCTGTGGGTACAATTACCAGGACAGACCTTGCACTGAACAGGATGACAAATCCTAAAGGGGGACTACCATCCAAGGATGTCAAGATGGCACGCAAGAACCACACTGGTGGCGAAAAGGTATTCCGGTATGTAAAGGAAGTGTCTATGGTAGCTGAAGATATCATGTCCACGCCACTCATTACTTTGAGTAAGGACAGCAGGGTAGAAGATGCAGCAAAGATCATGGTCGACCATCGCATCAATGGCATACTCGTTGTTGATGATGAGATAACAGGCATCGTATATGCGAAAAACATTATACAGGCAATTATAGCACGGTAGGTGATAAAAAATGTATATGCAGGATATAATGACAGAACCGGTAACAATAGATAAATCTGAAAAATTATCATATGCACTTGACACTATGGGAAAATTAAGTACCAGAAGACTCCTTGTGATGCATAATAATAGTATCCATGGTATTGTCACCATGCGTACAATAACAAGGGAACTGGGGACCAGGAAAAAATCAAACCTCCCTGCTTCGGCCATGCATGTAGCCACGGCGACTACTGATAACTACAATAAAGTACTGCCTGATATGCCTGTTACTGATGGTGTTATATTGATGAACAAAAACAACGGGATACTTCTTATCATTGACAATGATGATGTGGTAGGATGGGTTACGCCGCAACAGGTCATTGAGAACTATCCGTTCAGCAATTCATATGCCGGAGAGATCATGCGCCAACCCGTTACTATCGGGCCAGGGGAAAGGGTGATCCATGCAAGGAGGATTATGCTTGATGATGATATTGGACGGCTGCCTGTTGTTGAAAATGGTGAACTTGTAGGAATCATCACTGAGCATGATATCGCTAATAGTTTGCGGGCATTCAGGGACCTTGTTTCAGGCAACCAGCAGGATAACAGGATCAAGAACCTGCTTGTAGAAGATATTATGAGTCGTGGTGTCATCTCTGTAAAGACAAATGCCCCGGTCAAGGATGTGGTTTCATTGATGTTAGAGAAGAACCTTGGTGGAGTGCCTGTCGTAAACCTGGAAGATGAACTTGTGGGTCTGGTCACACGCAGGAGTCTTCTTGATGCCATTGCCAGGAAGATTTAGTTAGACTATTCATGAAAAGATTTCAGGAACTTTTTGATAAAGAATTTATAAGAATTGCTTCAAAAGCACTGGGAATGCCGGAATCAAAGATAACCGGCATGATAAAAAGAAGAGTGTTGCAGAGGATATCCAGGGTCCTTCCTGAATATTACAGGTTCGAAAAGGGGATATCGGGGGTGGAGCCAGGGACCACTCTTTTCAATCTGGTGAGTGATATCGAGGTAGTGAAGGGATTCCCGAAGATACACCGGGCTATGGTACTTGAACCTACTATTCAAACACACTTCAAAGGAGTGCCACTGGTTGCCATTGAAGAAAAGATGAACGGTTACAATGTCAGGGTTGTAAAGATACAGGACCAGGTCCTTGCTCTCACCAGGGGCGGGTTGGTGTGTCCATATACTACAGAAAAAGCAACTGAAGAGATTGGACTTGAATTTTTCAGGGACCATCCCGATCTGGTACTATGCGGTGAAATGGTGGGTCCTGATAACCCATATGTCCCGAAGGATATTTATCCGGAAGTGGACAGTATCGCATTCTATGTATTTGATATCAGGGAGAAAAGTACAGGCAGACCCATTACACTTGAAAAGAAAAATGAATTGTGCAACCATTATGGTATTAAGACTGTACGGCACTTTGGGAATTATCCAGCTGATGCTGTTGCCCGGGTAGTGACCGAACTGGTAAGGGAACTGGGAGCAGCAGGGCACGAGGGTGTTGTGATAAAGGACCCGGAAATGAAACTGCCGTCCCTGAAATATACATGTTCTGAGAGTACAAACAGCGATCTGCGGTATGCTTTCCAGTTCTATAATGACTATGGCAGGGATTTCTTTTTTTCCAGGGTTGTCAGGGAGGGGTTCCAGTCAGTGGAGTGGGACGAAGATGAGGATGCATTGCATGAGAGGAGCTGCCGGTTGGGTGAGAGTATCTTAAAACCAATGGTAGAGACTATTCAAAAAAGAAAAAGGGGCGAGCGTATCACTGAAAATGTCAGGATAAGGGTGAGCAGCCTGAAAACGGCACAGCAGTTTGAGGAACACCTGAGGTTATTGGGGATTGATACGCAGTTCGGTGAGCCCCTGTATGTGGATGGGCAGTACCTGATAGAAATTAAGAAATTGAACCAGAGCACCAACGACCGTACTGATGCTTTATTAAATGGTCAGTTCTGGTGATATATTAAAGTCAAGAACCAAACAATTTAGACCATCTTTGCGGACTTTGCGCTCTTTGCGGTGACCAAAATCATAAACCGCAA
>CBDUUM010000067.1:0-7524 GCA_965370445.1 uncultured Methanosarcinales archaeon | reverse complement strand
AAACGGTCTACTTCATTATCCCGCTGGATAACGTCCTTTGCAAGTTCAAGATCATGGTCACGCAATGCGCGCATGACATCCTCCAGCATCGATGACACAAGCCTGTACATGCTCTGCATTGCTTTATCGAGCGAAAGGTCACGGTAGTTGAGAAGGCTTTGCAGGATCAGTTCATTCCTGGACTCTTCAATGACCTCAAGACCGATCAACCTCTGGCGTGCAGCGTCCTTGATAAACTTCCTGTCAGATGCACTGAATCCTTTACGTGAAACCAATTTTATAATGTCATATCCGACAAGGTAGTGTGCAACGAGCAACCTGAAGTTATCCTCAGGATCATCACCCGGAAAGAGTTCGATCGTTGCTTTATAGAGCCGCTCCTCGACCTTCGGCTCTGATGATATCAGGAGTGTCCGGTCCGGCTGCGGTGACAGTGTTACCGTATCTCCGGCTGACAGCCCGATCTCCCGCACCCACTTGATGGGTAAGGACACGATGAACGTAGAGCCGCCTGTTAGCTGTATCTTTCTTTTTTCGGGTGTGATAGCAATTCCACCTATATAGAATAGTGATGTTCCATATAGTTGGTAATGAAATATATAAATCTGTTGAAAAAGGTTGTTAATAGATCGTCAGGCAGATGGTAGACCGACATATCGTTATATGAATCAGATAATGTGATTCCTAAATAATGAAGTTTCCACACGATGTTAAGGTGAACCTTCAAGTTCAAAACAATTTTATAAAATCCTCTGGAGAAAGTCCGGCTTGCCTGATTATAGATTTTAAAGTGCCGATTGGTATTTCGTTATAATTTGGAATTATGACAGTGAATGTTTCGTTGCCATTCTTTCCTTTCATTTTTATATGGCTCCCCTTTTGAGAAACAACTTGAAAGCCAATACTGTTCAGGGCTTTTATTGTCTTATGCGCTGACAGGATGGGAAGTTTTGTCACGGGAAACCTCAAAAGTAGTTAAAAAAGAAGTTGTTTGTGGCACCGATACACCCTCATCTTCCAAATATAGTTCCACGGCTTCTTTTAAGTTTGCAACGGCTTCTTCAACTGTTTTTCCCTGACTTGCAATGTCTATATCAGGACACCACGATACATACCAGTCATCTTCTTTGTGCACTATGGCAGAAAATTTTTCTGTTTGTTCCATGTTAAAAAGTATGGGAGGTATGTATTAAAGCATTTTTGGTACACGCACGCGCAAATGCGCGTGCACCAATGACCAGGATAAGAGCAGAATAGTTTAATCACGGTAAAAAATAAATTATAGAGATCATGTGCGCACCGGTCAGGCTTGTGACTACACTACACTAGCGGCGGGTTTAGTTGCAGCAGAAATGCTTCTGACATTTAACACGGTGGCAGCCGCAAACTTGCTCATTTATCACATAATATCTACATTTGCGCAGAGGATATAATTCTGTCTCGTAATATTGTAAGTTCACCTTCACATTTTTAATATAGTCGTAAAAACTGTCACCAATTTCCACGAGCAATAATTTACCCTCATCCCCCATTTTCAAGATCGAAAAACATGATTTATGGAACTCTATCATATGCGTTCGATATCGGAAACGGTTAATTCTATGGTGATGTGTAGATTTGGAGTTCCTCTAAGGAAAAGACTTGATGCGTGCAAGGTTACTGGAACACAACTGAAGAATGTTGCACATAATGTCAGGAGAATTGGATATCTTTCGATTATGGATGGCATTGTACCGCATTGGCCACGTAAGGCAGGATAAGTGAATTTTGTCCCAAGGCCGGTCTCATGCAATGGTGATATTCCCGCCCCGCTGGCTGAGCCTTGATACCATGCCGGTATCGTCATGTACTTCAAGATCGATCTTGACGTTCGTTGCTTCCGTCAGGTTAAGTTTCGTGGGCCTTGCCATCACTCCGGTCAGGTTGTAGTCGTATATTAGCTCTGTGGAGTTATTCCACACAGCCCACCTGTATGCTGTTATATAACCGTCCGGATCAAATGATCTCGAAGCATCCAGTATCAGGTAATCCCGGTAGGAGATACTTCCATTAGAATCAACTAAACGTTCTGTTTCGAACTGCACTTCTGCAAGCGGCACAGCCGGTATGAAGGTTTGTTCGAAGATATTGATGAGCGAGGTGATCACTTCAAGCGTAATAGAGTCTTCCTTTCGTATAGACAGGGGCGATGTAAATGTCTTAAAATCGGTCATATAGGTGATATTGTAGATGGTGTTATCGGTGGTGTAGGTGATATTGTAGTTACCAGTGCTGTTGGACATGTTACCACCAAAATCAGTGCCAATAAGCGTTATGTTCCCGGCTGTGTAGTTCATTGTATAATTATTCGCCTGGATAAAATGCGAGATCGTTGAATTGGACATACTTTCAGAACCCACATTGATCGGGTGATGTGGGAGGTGATAAGTAAAATTTACACTATTGTTGTCCCAACCCGTGACATTGACAATCTCTGCCAGATGGATATTCATATTACCTGAAGCAAGAAGTGTAATGTTCCCTGCCTGATGGTCCATTGTATAATCTGTCCCGTTTGTGAAACTATGGGAAGAGTTTTTTACTGTTTCGATATACTCCACATCAGGATATAATACCTCAGGATATACTACCACCGGATGGTTCGGCAGAGAGTACGTATAATCCTTGCTGCCGTTAACCCACCCTGATACATCAAAAACTTCGGTGGAATTTACAGTGATGCCGGTAAGGTTCAGGCTTATTACTTTGCTTCTTGTAGCAGGGATCAACACTCTTTTCTTGAAATTGTATATCACAAGATATCCTTTATAATGATCAAGGGCACCGCTTTCATCATTAGCATTATAATTCTTTGCAAATATGTTGTTCATGCTAATCCCGGTTATATATGAGTCTGCAGTGTTAAGATTCAGGATAGTGACATTGATCGAATTCCAGTGTGTGGAATTCCCGACCGGGTCAATGGCGATGATCCTGAGATTCTCGTTCTCAACAGCCATCCGGTGACTCTCCCGTTCCATCGTTTCTTTTTGCACTGTTGAGGCCATGACCGCTATCCCGGATGCTGCGATGATTGTAATAAGAATTAGCATAAGTGTACCGAATATTACTGATACGCCGCACTCATTATGAAAAAAAGATATTCGATCACAATCTGTCATCAGACAAGTTATTCGGGTGAATGATTATATATCTTTTCAGCATAATCTATATAGTCTGCCGAGAAATATGTAAATCATAATCCAAAAACATTTATCTGGCATTACCAGATAGGAATAACAATGGTATTGACAGATATCGGATTGAAACAAATCCCAGGGAATGAAGTATTGCTGGTCGAAGAGGATTTAGGCAGTATTAAGAGTACTTTTGTCCAGAGAATCGGATTCGATGCTATTAAAGATGGTAGAAAGGTGTTGTATATCTCAACAAAGCGTTCGAGAGAAGACGTGCTTGAACAGATGTCAGTATCAGGGTTAAACGGCAATTCTGAGAGATTCGCAATACTGGGAGATTTTAAGGACCGGATAGCTCTGCTTGATATGTGCAATGGAGACATGAAACGCCGGCATATGTACCACCTGATCGACCCTTCGCTGCAAAACATCTCTGGGATGGATATCTGCATTGTGGACACTTTTTCCTCGCTATTCATAGAAGAGGATGTACACACAATGGTGGATGCGCTTAATTCGCTTGTCAATATCAGCAGGGATAGCGGTACAGCTTTTTTACTTGCATCGGATATGGGTATACTTTCTGATAGGGTTGAAAGGGTTATGCGTTCGATGGTAGACGGGATAATCCAGTTCAGGACCGAATATTCCGGTGGGAAAGTGAACAGGTTTATCAATATTCCTAAGATGAAAGGGACCCTCCCGCTCAGCAAAATGGTGCCGTTCAACGTAACGGGCGACGGGATTACGATCGATACGAGAGAGAGGATCGGATGATAAAGATATGTTCCTAAATAATGAAGTTTCCAAACGATGTTAAGGTGAACCTCATTTTTATATGGCTTCCCTTTTGAGAAACAACTTAAAAGCCAATACTGTTCAGGGCTTTTATTGTCTTATGCGCTGACAGGATGGGAAGTTTTGTCACGGGAAACCTCAAAAGTAGTTAAAAAAGAAGTTGTTTGTGGCACCGATACACCCTCATCTTCCAAATATAGTTCCACGGCTTCTTTTAAGTTTGCAACGGCTTCTTCAACTGTTTTTCCCTGACTTGCAATGTCTATATCAGGACACCACGATACATACCAGTCATCTTCTTTGTGCACTATGGCAGAAAATTTTTGTGCTTGTTCCATGTTAAAAAGGATGGAAGGTATCTATTTAAACCTTTTTGGCACGCACAAATGCGCGTGCACCAATGACCAGGATAAAAGCAGAATAGTTTAATCACAGCAAAAAATAAATCATAGTGGACACGGTTTGAGTTTGCAGTTTCCTGGTGACGGTGGAACGCGCCGTGGTCGGCGTGGTTGTTGCCCGGGGTCCGGCTCAGTAACTCAGGTCAGGTGCGCACCGGTCGTGCTTGTGACTGCACTACACCGGCGGCGGGAGGAAAATATCGTCGAAAAAAATAGAAAATATCCAATATAAAAAGGTCCGGAATATGGAGTATATAATCTCTAAGATTATTTACTCGGTCCCGAGCATCCATTTCCACAACGGTACAAACCTTACGCTGTCTTCACTCCGCCCAACATCTTTTGTAAGGACTATCAATTCCACTACCCTGTCCCCGAATTGTTCCCTGAATTCATTAAGCCCTGAAACTTCTCTTTCATCAACATCATTTGTATATGACACATTTATCGCACAAAGTGAACCGTCCTCGTTTTTTATGACAAAGTCAACCTCGCCTTTTCCTTTCCAGTAATACGGTTCCTTTTCCCTTCGCAGGAGTTCTATAAAAACAAGATTTTCAGCCAGCTGCCCTACATCTCTTGAAAACCTGAAAGATACAGCATTACGCAGACCGTTGTCTATACAATAGATTTTTTTATTGTTCCTGCTCTGTGCTTTCAAAGAATAGCTGAAATATTGTGTCTCAAACAATATTTTTGCCTGTTCAGTATAATAGAAATATTCCTTTAATGTTGCATAATCAATCTTGAGCAGTTCTGTTAGTTTTTTGTATGAATAAAGACTTGTAAAATTTGAGCACAGATAATATATAAATTCCCTGAGAATTCTGACATTTCTTATTTTATTGAGGAGTATTATATCTTTGTATACAATGCTGTCATAATATGATTTAAGGTACTCTTTCTTGAGTTCCCTGTCTTTTTCGAGTGTGACTCTTGGAAATCCACCATCCTGCATGTAATATTTCAGCATATTTATTATCTTGTCCTTGTTTGCGGCCATTGCGATCCTGTCTTTTTTGACCTGGAAACCATTGAACTGCATATATTCAGAAAAATCAAGCGGATACACATCTATCTTAAGATACCGTCCACTTATCAGATGTGATAGACTGCTCTCCAGAAGGTGCGATGACGAACCGGATATGACAATATTATATTCTTTTGTGTCATACATGGACTTGACCCATTTTTCCCATCCGGCAACATTCTGTATCTCATCAAATATCAGGTATGCATGGTCTTCGCTGCATACATCCTGTTTGTAAGTATCCATAACATTCTTAAGAGGATTCCCTGTCAAACCCAGGATTGGTTCGTCACAGTTTACAAAAAGTATTTTTTTAGGATCAGTATTTTGATTATATATCAGGTCATGAATTAACTGGTATATCAATGTAGTTTTTCCGGCCCGTCTTACCCCGCTTATAACCACGATTTCGCCGGTTGTTACATACTTTTTTATTTTTGAAACATATCTGTTTCTGGGAATTCCTATTTCGAATTTTTTGTGATCCCACCATGGGTTTAATTTTACCAGTGTTTCTAATATTTCGTCCATATATTTTCACACAAATATGTTTGATTATATTCATATATAAATTTAACTTTTCATTTGAATATATTCAAACTAAAATAAGGGAGGGAGAGATGATCGGTCCAGTTTAGTGGGTATTACCATCACTCCGTCATCATAATAAAGAGATATTCGATCACTATCTGGCATCAGGCAGGTTATGTATTCAATGGTAGACAGGATAATCCAGTTCAGGATTGAATATTCCGGCAGGAAGGCGAACAGGTTTATCAATATTCCTATAATGAAAGGGATTCTCCCACTCAGCAAGATGGTGCCGTTCAACGTAACAGGCAATAAGATAACGATCGACATAAGAGAGAGGATCGGATAATTGTAGTTAAGAACCAAACAATATGAATAAATATCATGCAAGTTTCCAAGGCACAATTGTTGCTTCGGTCCTGATCTACTTATCTGCTTTTAAGCCCGCCCGCATGTGATCGAAGCTGCGCTGTACTGGCAGCGGGTTCAGTTGCAGCAAATACTGGTATTCAATCACTCACCTTAACATGCACTATGGCCGTACCGGTCGCATCACCAACCACTGCCTTGATAATGTAGGTCCCCTCTTCTTCACCAGGCACGGCTTTTACAGATACTATACCGTCTTCCCCGGTGCTGACAATGCTCGGGTCCACACTGCCGCCCGGGGATATGCTCATCTTGACAAATATTTCAGGCACGGGTTCTCCTTCAGTATCGCATACCCTGAAAACGACCGGCTCCATGAGCGGAACTCCGCCGATACCCTGCTGCCCACCGCCAGATACCAGTTCGATCGTGACAGTCTCTACCGCCGGGGTCGGGAGGATCAGGGTGATACATGCAATGTAGCAGAGAATCATCAGGATTGCAGAATGTTTTAAGCCGTGTTTTATCTCGCCTTCTGTGATCTGGCCTACGATGATGCCGCCGAGTAGTGCATTCAGCATGATCATATGGAAGAAACCGCGCTCAAAGTCTATATCGGATACTCCGGCACCTCCAAGCATCTCCATCCCGACTCCCTGGATCAGGGGGAGAAGTGACGTTGAGAGGATATATGTCAGCATGACAATGATTCCCTGCGCAAGATAAAAAATAACGACATATTGTTTCAGGTTTCCCTCCTTCTCCCGCTCGATCCCGATCACGGCCCGCATATCCTCAGATGTACGGAGAAGAAGGTCTGCAACAGCACCGCCTGTATATGCTGCCTGGACCACCAGGTTGATGTATTTTGCTATCAGCTTGCTCTTCAGGGCAGCAGCCATGTCATTCATTGCATCCGCAAAGGAATGACCAAGGATCATGGCAGATGCCGCTCCTTTAACGTTTCCCCCAATTGCGCCAAGATCGGTTGTCGAGAGGTCGATCACGCCCTTGATCGGGTCTATACCTCCGCGCATCAATTCCGATAGCTTGAAGAGAAATTCACTGAACGCAAGTTCACGCTTTTTCAAAAGCCTTTTCTGGAAGTACGTATCCACCGAATATGGTATGATCGCTATCAGAACTGCAAATACAAGTATATGGTCCATATCGTCCTTTGAACTTTTATCAGGTGTGTCTTCCTGCGCCCCTGTGTTCT
>CBDUUM010000066.1:0-7623 GCA_965370445.1 uncultured Methanosarcinales archaeon | reverse complement strand
GCATGTTCCCGGCTTGAACCCTGACCGTAGTTATCGCCGCCGATGATAAAACCACCCTGCTTCTCTTTTGCCCTGGCAGGGAAACCGGGGTCGATCTGTGAAAATACATATTCACTAATGGCAGGGATGTTACTGCGTAGGGGCAGTATCTTCGGGCCTGCCGGCATGATACCGTCTGTGCTGATGTCATCCTCCAGTTTTATCAGTACCTCACCTTCAAGGTTGGAGGATAAGGGTTTGGCTTCAGGCAGGGGTTTGATATTCGGACCCCGTATCACCTCAACAGACCCCGGGTCATCCGACGGCCTGATTACCATGGAGTCATCGGTAACAAAACTCTCAGGCCATTCCACCTCCGGGTACTCGCCCAGTTTTCTCGGGTCAGTTATCTTTCCGGTAAGTGCGGCTGCCACGCAGACCTCGGGGCTGGCCAGGTAGACACTGTCATCCATAGTACCAGAACGCCCGGACCAGTTCCTGTTAAAGGACCTGATGGATACCGAACTCGAAGGAGGGGATGACCCCAGTCCGATACATCCGTCACATGCGGCCTCCATGATACGTGCACCTGCTGAAACCATGTCAGCCAGTGCTTTGTTACGAATAATGGTCTCCAGTACTTGCCTGGAACCTGGTGTGATGTGCAGGCTAACGTTAGGGTTTACCTTTTTGCCTTTTACTGCTCCTGCGACCAGCATCAGGTCTTTGTAACTGGAATTTGTACATGAACCGATAATGACCTGCTGCACAGGTGTACCCTCGACCTCAGACACCTTTACAACTGCATCAGGCGAGCCGGGTTTTGCCATTAATGGCTCCAGTTCGCTGAGGTTGACCTCAATGTATTCGTCATATCCTGCATCAGGGTCTGCCGATATCTCATTGTAGTCATCGAGCCTGCCCTGCATCCTGAAAAATTCTTTAGTTACATCATCAGACGGGAAGAGGGAACTTGTTGCTCCCAGTTCGGCACCCATATTTGTGATGGTGGCCCGCTCTGGTACGGATAGGGTACTCACGCCCGGACCGAAATATTCGAAGACCTTGCCCACGCCGCCCTTGACTGTGAGCCGTCTCAGCATCTCCAGGATGATATCTTTTGCAGATACCCAGGGGTTGAGTTTGCCTGTCAATTTCACGCCAACCACTTTTGGCATTTTCACATAATATGGCGCACCGCCCATTACCACTGCAACATCCAGGCCGCCCACGCCTATGGCCAGCATACCCGCACCGCCGCCTGTCGGGGTGTGGCTGTCCGAGCCTATCATGGTGTTACCGGGTTTTGAGAACCGCTCCAGATTCACCTGGTGGCAGATACCGTTGCCTGGTTTTGAGAAATGAATACCGTACTTGTTAGCAAAGGTCTGCAGGAAGCGGTGGTCGTCTGCGTTCTCGAATCCGGCCTGGAGCATGTTGTGGTCAACGTAGCTGACTGCCAGGGGTACTTTTACTTGTGGAATATCCAGGGCTTCGAACTGGAGGTATGCCATGGTGCCGGTGGCATCCTGGGTCAGGGTCTGGTCTATTGTTATTGCTATTTCCTGGCCGGGTGTCATCTCGCCTTTGGCGAGATGGGATGAGATTATTTTCTGGGTTAGGTTCATGGTCATCGGGGTGTCACCTGATTAAAAATTGGCTGCATGTCTAATCATGTCTGGTTTTTTATAATATATTACTTAGTTTAAGCAATTATCCTGTTTCATGATCAACTGGTAAAATACTAAATATCAAAATGGGAATGATAATGAATAATATCTCCAATCATACACTCTTTATTCCCAGGTGCTTCTTCTTAGTGAATTTAGCCAGGTTGACCAGTAAGGGAGTGATACTTTCCACCATGCATGAAACCTCCAGTGGCCCGGCCATCATTGGATTTAAACCAGGGATATCCTTCACCAGATCACTCACCACATTGTTTGCCTCCTCATGGTCCCCGCAGATGAATACATCCATATCCATTTTATTATTGATATCGGCAAGCTTTTTTGCAGAGACATTGTGGAAAGCGGAAACCAGTTTTACACTTTCAGGCAGCAAACCCTGGATTTCCATAGCCGCACAACCGGATTCAGGTGGTGCATAAAGAAAATGGCCATTCTTTTTCATCGGCACCACAATAGAGATGATGATCTGGTCCCTAAGGTATGGTTTGATTGTCTCGATGATTGACGATACATGCTCATATGGCACTGAAAGTACAACCACGTCTGCCCGGTCAACAGCATCCGGATTAACGCATCCTGTGATAGTGCAGGTATCACCAGATTCTTCCAGTATCTTTCGGTATTTATCAGTTGAAGCTTGTGCTTTTTCAAGTTTCCTTGAGCCGACAAACACTTCATGTTTAACGGCCCACCTGAGAGCAAGTCCTTCCCCAATACTTCCGGTTCCGCCAAGTATTGCTATTTTCATGGTACCACACATTCTCAGTATAATTATTATATAAAATGTTTGTGCAATAGAACGACAATTCCGGAAATTTAAAATTTAAAATTTATAATTTACATGTATCAATCCAAAAATGATATTCCGCGCAGAAACTTATAAATAATTAATAATAGTCCCATATCAGTAAATGAATCTACTGAAGAAACTCCAGGATATCGTCACCCCATCCCGCATCTCTGATGACCCGGCAGAGTTGTATTGTTATTCCTCTGACGCATCATACATAACCGGCACACCTGACTATGTGGTCATGCCCTGCACAACAGACGAAGTATCGGAAATAGTCAAACTGGCCCACAGGCACCGCATACCCATCACTGCAAGGGGTGCAGGTACAGGCCTTGCCGGAGGTGCCGTACCCTTGCAGGGCGGTATAGTGCTGGATATGAGCTGGATGAACAGGATACTTGATATTGACATCAGGAACCTGCAGGTACTGGTGGAGCCCGGACTCATCCACGCAGACCTGAACCGCTCACTTGAACCCTACGGTTTCTTCTTCCCGCCAGACCCTGGCAGCAGCGAGATGTGTACCCTGGGCGGACTTATTGCCAACAGGGGCAGTGGTATGCGCTCGGTAAAATACGGCACAGTCACTGATTACGTACTGGACCTGGAAGTGGTGATGCCGGACGGGACAGTCATCCAAACCGGCGGCAAGGTCATGAAATCGGCATCAGGATACGACCTCACTGCATTAATGGTTGGTTCGGAGGGCACCCTTGGCGTCATTACAGGAGCCAGGTTGAAGATACACCCGCTGCCCGAAGCCAGGGCGGCAGTGCTGGCCCATTTCAATGACCTGGAAGCTGCAGGCAGTGCAGTATCTGCCATAATGGGCCGTGGATTAGTACCATCTGCCTGCGAACTGATGGACAGTACAACCATCCGGGCAGTAAATACGTATGATCCGGATCTTAACATCCCGGACTGTGAAGCCCTGCTGCTCATCGAAGTAGACGGTGCACCCTGCAGTGTGGAATCAAATGCAGCAAAGGTGGCAGACTGCTGCCAGGAACTTGGAGCGTTCAATGTCAGGATAGCAAATTCAGAGTCAGAGATGAAGGAACTCTGGGCTGCACGCCGCCTGGCAGGTGCCGCTGTGACACGACTAAGTCCAGGAAAGACCAGGGTCTATATAGGCGAGGATGTGGCAGTACCCCTATCAGCTATCCCTGAAATGCTCAGGGAGATTCGTGCTATCTCCAGGAAGCACGGTCTTACTATCATGACCTATGGGCATGCCGGAGACGGTAACCTGCACACGGGCATGGCCATTGATACGCTTGATGAAAAGCAGTGGGAAGTGCTTAAACAGGCGGCTGATGATATCCACAGGGCGGCCCTGCTGCTGGGCGGCACAGTGTCAGGAGAGCATGGTATTGGAAGTGCCCGCGGGATGTATATGATTGAAGAACACGGCAGCGCACTTGAGGTTATGGTATCTATCAAAAAGGCGCTGGACCCGTGTAATATTATGAACCCACAGAAGGTGGGTCTGGAATGAAGGAATACCTCAGGGACATTGTCAAGTGTGTAAAGTGTGGCCGCTGTCGTACGGTATGTCCCACGCAGCAGGTACAGGGCTGGGAATCATCAGGACCCAGGGGCAGGATGCAGATGGCACTGGGAATGGCTTCAGGGCTTGAGCCTTCAAATAGTTTGATCACGAGTATTTTGACATGCACCACATGCCAGCAGTGTGTAACTGAATGCCCGTCAGGCGCAGACCCACACCAGGTGACCAGGGCCGTCCGTCGTAAACTTGTGGCACTTGGACATACAGCCCCCCACCAGATAGAAATGCAGGAGCGCATCAAGAATACTGGCAATTCGCTTGGGGATAGATCATCAAGGACGGCATGGCTCACCGAAACCCCGGTTAGGGAGCATTCCGGATATGTATATTTTGCAGGGTGCCTGGCCTCATACAGGTATCAGTCCACTGCAGCGGCTACTTATGGAATTCTGAAAAAGTTTGGGGTTGGATTCCTGGAGGACGAGCAGTGCTGTGGTTCACCGCTATTCAGGCTGGGGCTGGACGCATCCGATCTTATTGCACATAATTCCAGGCAGATCGAGGCCACCGGTGCACACACGGTCATTGTTGGCTGTGCCGGCTGCTATTCCATGCTCAAGGAACAATACCAGGGATTTAATGTACTGCATCTGTCAGAGTTCCTGGAAGAAAGGCTTGATGGGCTATGCACAAGAAGACTTGATATCCCGGTCACTTATCATGACCCGTGCCACCTTGGCAGGGCGCATGGGATATATGATGCACCCAGGAAGGTTATTGAAGAAATATGCACTCTTGTGGAGATGAAACAATCTAAGGAAAAAGCCAGTTGTTGCGGTGGAGGGGGCGGCGTCAGGCTGGGATATCCCCAACTTTCAGGTTCCATGGCAGGGGAACTAAAAAAGAATATCCCTGCCGGAGTAGATTATGTGGTAACGTCATGTCCTCTTTGTTTCAGGAATCTGTCAGATACAGGAGTAAAAGTGCTTGACCTGGCAGACCTTGTATGGATGGCTATTGAATGATCAGAGTTTATCCCAGAACTCTTTTTCATAATCGTCGGGGATATCGCCCAGATCTGTAATGTTCTTCGTTTTTTTGACCTTCAATGTTACATTGTCGGCTGCCTGTTTGGGCTGACGCTCTGGTTTTGCAGTTTCCTGATGGCTGTCGGACTTTGATCCGGCATCGACGAAGATTGCTGCTTTAGTAGAATTTTTACTGGTTGATTTTACCTTGGCTGCATAATTGTCCACTACCGGTTCGCCCAGGTTTTTCCGGTCAGGGTTGGAGTAATACCCTATAATGCAGTATTCTTCGTTTGATCGCCAGTCCATGACATACATTTGACATTTATTGCCAATACATGGACCAGACCCTGTCTTTGGGCATACTATGGGAAGTGACATACAATCATATATTGAATCTACTAATAGATTAAATTATTGAAACAATGGAGTTTTAAAAATTTCCGTGCTGGTGTAAAACCCGGCTTATGTAGATATGTAAAAATCACTATTCACATTATTGTACTTTCTGGCTTGACCGTGTTAGGTTTTTTGCCATTTCCATCCATCCTTCCTTCTGGTTTAAAACTCTTCAGATATCCAGCAACTCTATCCCATTATCCCTGGCAAATTTCTCAGCACTTTCAGTGAAACCTGCTCTGGACAGGAAAAAGAGTTTTTTATCAGCAGAAGCGAATTCGGACAACTCAACTTTTTCCATGAGTTTTTTCATTTCTTTATAACTTGTAGCTCTGTTTCTCCACTTTATCTCAAATATATAAACCGTACCTTCTTTTTCACCTACCAGATCGAATTCTATGCTGCCTTTGTTATAGTTATCCAGCGTTAGCCCGAACTTCTCCTCCATCTTATACCTGAATTCATACTATTTTGCTCTGCCAAGTTCAGTACTTGCCCTGAGATATTTTTCCTCCAGATGCTTTATGTAGCGTTCTGTAACCTTCTTTGGGAATGTCAGCCTTTCAATTCCAAATTCTTTGCCTGATATCCAGAGTCCGATGAGCGGGTCAATGATGAAGTATTTCCCATCTTCCTTTGTTACGAGATCTATTTCTTCCAGGGCTAAAAGATAGTTCCTCACCTCTCCCTGGGATTTTCCAAGCACCTTAGCGATCTGCGACTGGGTTAAGTACGGGTCATTCGAAAGTATACGCAGCACCGATTTCAGGGGAGCCTTATATCTTGCTCTTTCGAGTGAGGTGGTATAAAGGTAGTTACACAGGTCGTTTATCCGCCCTCCTGCTCCGAGTACCTCTTCCACAAGCACTTCTTTGAGGAGCATTCTGCTGGGTTTAACATCAAGCAATACCGTCTTTTCCTTGAGTCTGGAAGTGATATGCCTGATATATTCCGGATGTCCTGATGTATATCTGTAGATCAGATCGGCGGTGACATTATCGAAATCAGCTATCTTCCATACCAGTTCCTTTGATGCCTCCTTTTCAAGATATCTTATGTAGATCCTGGAAAGTTGAGCGAAAATAGGGCTGTCGGTGTTGTTCAGGATATTCTCCATCATCCTGACTGCTGATCCGCTTATGCAGAAAACCACATTTTCATCGTTCAAATGTTCCCTGAAAATTGCCAGAACATTACCAATACCCTTGAACCTGTTGAGGAGCATGATGTCCTGGAACTCATCGAGAAAAACAGGCACAGGTCTGTCCTCCAGTGCTGCAATTTCCCTGAGCAGCACAAAGCAGTACTCAATGAGCACCTGGTATTCAGGACTGCGTTTTTCATATTCATTGAAAATGCTCTCCAGAAGCGGGTAAAGATCCGGATTATAGAGTTTCTGGTTAAGCAGCGCTGTCCGTGTCAGATATTTTTCTTCCGAGTCTTTATGATATGCCCAGAAGAGCGTGGTTAAAATGAAATGCAGCGAGAAGTCCGCAGGCTCCCCCATCATACGCTGCACATTCAGGTAGATCGGGATACTCGTCGTGTGGTTTCTGTTTATAAACTCCTTTATGAGCATGGTCTTGCCTGTTCTTCTTAGTCCGAGAATGGCAATGTTTTCCTTGCTGCCTTTTTTAGTTATAACCTCCTCCAGTATGAACTCCATCCTCCGGAGTTCCTGTTCCCTGTTCACGAATAGTTCCCTCTCACCAGGGGGGTAGAAAGTTTTCAATGGATAATACATATACGTATTAATACAGATATGTATTAATAAATATTTCGATGATCTGTTCAATATTATATGACACCCAACCAGATCAAGCTGGATTCAATAAGGCAGCTTATCAAAAAAGTAAGGGGAACTCTCGGAAGGGACTATTTTATTTGAATGGGGGACCGGAAGCGTCTGATCGAAGATGAGTAGTGTTATTAGTACCTGTCATTCATTTGGGATTTTAGTAAAATCCTGATAAAATATTCGGTTTTTGACTATAATTCGTTCTACACAAAATATTATTAAAGTAAAAATAAGACAGTTTATAAGTAATGCAACGCATTTTATTCAAGGACGGTTGAAGAATTTGATTATGTTGTCGATTTAATCAGCGAAAATTAATCTGTGGAGGGAGTTTGCCGAGCAGGGGATGGAAGATGATGATTACGGAAGATTAATATAAGGTTGTAGGCTTATAATCTATCATAATAAGGTTGTAGGCTTATAAT
>CBDUUM010000065.1:0-7685 GCA_965370445.1 uncultured Methanosarcinales archaeon | reverse complement strand
ATAAAAATTGGCTTTTGTAAACATGTATGTCTGGATCAGCATACATGAGAGTTGAATATCAATACTTTAAAAGTCACTATACCCCGGAATTAATTACCGAGTCCTGTAAATAATACTCCACATCACGATTTTCTATCCCATCCACCAATATCTTACTCTTCCTGTTCATCCTCAAGCTCTTCAGTAAAAGGATATTCCAGCTCCAATTGTTTATAGGCCCATCTGAATTTTTCCTCGATAACTTCCGGGGTATAATCATCTGAGCGGCACTTTTCCAGCAGTTCGTATGCCCGTCTGCGCCTGTTGCCAAAGTTTTTATCGATCTCATCCTTATCCATCTTCATCTCTTTCCACCTTGCCACAATATCGGGCACGAGCTGGTTCAAGATCACTCTCAGACGTTTACAGGGGTAATCAATATCGTATATATCGTCCTTCATAATTGCACCTATCAAGAAGAGTAACCGGATTTGTTAAATATTTTTTGATAATATATAAACCGCAGGATCATGTACTCCTCTCATGTAAATCTATAATTGCCAGATATTATAAATAATATTTATGAATAAAATTTAATAAATTATTTTTCGGCAACAACTTAGGCCTTAACAACCTCATTTTCCAAAGTACCCACACCCTCTATCTCTATCTCCACCGTATCCCCCGGATAAAGCTGGCCCACACCGGCAGGCGTGCCGGTGGCTATGATATCCCCCTTTTCAAGCGTCATGATATGGGAAATAAACTCTATCAGTGCCGGGATATCGAAAATCATATTATTTACACTGGAATCCTGCCTTAACTGGCCGTTGACCCTGGAACGGATGTATGCATTTGGTATATCCACACTTTCGGCCTTGACCACAAACGGGCCAAACGGTGCAAAAGTATCAAAGCTCTTCGCCCTGGTCCACTGGCCGTCTTCCTGCTGGATATCGCGAGCCGTTACATCATTAAAACAGGTATATCCCAGTATCACATCACCTGCGTGCATGGCAGATACGTTCCTGCACCGCTTACCGATCACAACTGCCAGTTCTGCCTCATGATCCACATGCTGGGACCCAGGAGGATAGACGATCATATCACCATGCCCGATAACAGCAGAAGGAGGTTTCAGGAAGATCATAGGATAACCGGGCAGTTCCATTTCCAGTTCCCGGGCATGGTCTATGTAATTCAATCCCACACATACGATCTTGCTCGGGGCCACAGGGGGGAGTGTCACCAGTTCATCCAGGGTATAAGTATCACGATACAGCCCCCGTTCCACGACAACTCTTTCACCTTCTACAATGCCGGTAAATACCTCATCATCAAGCCTGAATCTGCCTATCATATTATTCCACTACCTATTACACTACTATGAATCAAATAAATATTTAAAACATTATCTTTTTACCTGCGGCATCCCTGTGGTACTTTCCCAATTCACTTTTTATGAGCAGATCACCACTTAACACCGGGCCGTCCCTGCAAACCCTGAGACCCGATGGATCAATGGTACATGCGCCGCATACACCTATACCACACTTGAAATATCTGTGAAGACTTAATTGTGCCATTGCCTCAAGCCCTGCTGCCTGGAGAATATCCAGCACGCTTTTCATCATCAACTCCGGACCGCAGATATAGAACTGGTCAAACCCGGAAAGGTTGAACAGGTCCATTGCTCCTGTAATAAAACCGTGATGACCTTTACTCCCGTCGTCAGTAGCTAGACTGACCGCACCGGATTTTGAGAAAAGTTCCTCGAAAAGCAGTTCATCCGCTGTCCTGGCTCCTATCAGGGTAGTAACATCCAGGCCCATTGAATGGGCTTGCAGCGCCAGTGGCAGCAAGGGTGCACCACCCACGCCACCTGCAATGATCATTATCTTATTGCTTTTCCCTCCCCTGTCTCCTTTCACTTCAAATCCGTTCCCGAACGGTCCCCTGATGCCAATACTATCGCCCACATCCAGCCGGGATAGTGCTTCAGTAGCTTCGCCCACCCTCTGCACAGTGATGCTGCCCGGATGTGATAGTGCCATCGGGACTTCATCCAGGCCCCGGACCCATACCATTACGAACTGGCCGGGCGCAGCATCCAGTTCAATATCGGTCCTGAGAGTGATTATGGTAGGGGTCTCCCTGATGATCTCTGTTATTAACGCATTTACCGGTCTCACTGTTCCACCTTCCTGTGGGCAAGTCCGGTTATATCGTCCAGACAATGATCATTGGCCTTCAGGTAAGCGGACAATCCACTGGTAATCTCACTGAAAATATTGACATTATCATAAACGGCAGAGCCTACCTGTACCGCCGAGGCACCGGCCATTATCATCTCCACTGCATCCTGCCAGCTTCCGATACCGCCCACACCTATGACCGGAATATCCAGTGCTTTGTACAGATCGTATATGCATTTAACAGCAACCGGACGTACTGCTGGGCCCGAAAGGCCCCCGTACAGGTTGCCAAGGATTGGATACCCGCTATGGATATCTATCACCATGCCACGCACCGTATTGATAGCGACAACAGCATCGGCTCCTCCCCTGCTCGCAGCCTCACCGATCTCCACAATATCTGTGACATTCGGGGTGAGCTTGACCCATACCGGTGCATCAGTTGTCTGTTTTGCAGCCCTGGTGATCACTTCCACCAGTACCGGGTCAGTACCAACTACAGTTCCATAACCACTGGCATGGGGGCAGCTTACATTTAATTCGTAGGCACTGGCACCTTCCAGTCCGAGGATTATTTCTGCAAACTCGTCAGGATGTGCCCCGAAAACGCTGGCGATCACAGGAACCCCGCCTTCACTGGCAATAGAGAGTTCTTCCCTGAAATCCCTGTATGACGGATTAGGCAGGCCCATTGCATTCAGGAACCCACAATCCACTTTGAGCATGGTGGGGTTCGGGTGGCCTTCCTTTGGCTCGGAGCCTATGGACTTTGTGACCACGGCACCCGCACCTTCCCCGGCCATGCGCTTCAGGGAGGCACCAGTGGTGCCAAGAATGCCTGCCGCCAGTATGGTCGGGTTTTCCAGTTCAAGCCCGGTAAGTTGTATCGAAAGGTCGGTTGAGGGCATACTATCCATAGACCTCGTCAACCGTATATCCGTTGTGCACAACCTTTGATATCTTTCCCACCAGGGCAACCGGGTCATCTGCCTGGAATACGTTCCTTCCTATTGCCACACCCCGCCCGCCTGACTGTATGGAATCGTATACCATCTGTAAAAGGTCACGCTCGGTCTCCATCCTGGGCCCTCCGGCTACAACAATTGGTACAGGGCAGCCGTCCACCACTTCCCGAAACGTTTCCGGGTCTCCGGTATAATTTGTCTTGACAATATCTGCGCCAAGTTCGGCACCTACCCGGGCCACATGCTTGACGTACTCTACATCATGTTCGGAATTAACCTTTGGTCCTCTTGGATACATCATTGCCAGCAGGGGCATACCCCATTCATCGCATTTTCTGGCCATCATGCCCAGTCCCTTCAACATCTCTGCCTCATCCTCGGCACCAATGTTAATATGTACTGATACTGCATCTGCCCCTACTTTGATTGCCTCTTCCACTGAGGTGACCAGTACCTTATGGTTGGGGTCAGGACCCAGTGAAGTGGACGCTGACAGGTGTATGATCAGCCCCACATCCCTGCCGTAACCACGGTGGCCGTACTTGGGTAAGCCCATGTGTCCCAGTACGGCATTGGCACCGCCTTCTGCCACTTTGTTCACCATTTTTGACAGGTCGATCAATCCTTTAATAGGACCTGCACCAACACCATGGTCCATGGGGATAATGATAGTCCGAAGAGTATCCCTGTCAAAAATCCTTTCCATCCGTACCAATTTCCCAATGTTCCGAGACCTTATGACATTCGTTTGCATGTGTTCCACCTGGAAATATTCAAGGTTCTGATTGTACTTATTTATTTAGATTTTAGTATTTATTTCACGCTTCTAAAATCATACACTTTTAATAATTTAAAAAAAGTACTTATCCTAAAGATGATAATAACATATTCGGTTGAAAAACAATGATGAGAAATAACATTTTATTGAGAGACATTATGACAAGGGGAGTAACTTCTGTTCCCGTGGATATCACCCTTAGAGAAGTTGCAAAAATAATGATTAATCAGAACGTTTCTGGCGTAGCAGTTACCGACCATAACGGGGAAATTATGGGATTTATCACAGAAATGGACATGTTGCACGTAGTTGTTGATAAATCATTGCTGGATGAGACGGCCGAAGCAATAATGACTACTTCGTTAAAATCGATCAGCCCTTCCACTGATCTGGAAACTGCTGCCAAAGTCATGCTGGATGCACGTATTCACAGACTGATCATACTATCCGAACCAGGTATGGGGGCATCAGACCGTCCTGTAGGTATTCTAAGTGCCAGTGATATCATCAGGCAACTGACGCTGTAAGGAGTTATTTTCGTACAGGTGGGAGCCTGCAAAGTTTCGAGCTTAGCTGTGCGTGTATCCTGATGATGTCATATTTAGTCAACAGTCCGGACAGCCTTTTGGGGTCATCCCTGTCCACAACAGGCAGGCGGCCGATATTGTTATCAAGCAATTTCCTTAAGGCTTCTTCAAGATTCTCGTCTTCATATGTTACGACCAACGAGCGGGTCATGATATCTCCGGCAGTTACAGTGTTTCTTTCATCAGTGGGGACTTTTTCCGCATCCTCAAAGGTCACCATACCGACCAGCTCCAGGTTATCCAGCACAGGATACCCCAGATGACCGTATTTATGGATGAGGTTCAACACTGTCTGTATCTTTGTTGCAGGGTCGACTGTGATGATATCGTCACTCATAGCTTCCTTTACCGTTACAAGTTCCAGTACGTCTATTGTCATCTCACGGCGGTGGGCAGGGGAGTCCATCCTGGTAGGCACCTGTTTTTCATATATGGACCATCTGCCTGACAGAACATATGCAAGGGTGGAGGCAAGCATAAGGGGCGGCAGCAGGTTGTAGTTGCCTGAAAGTTCTGATACCATTATTATTGCGGCGATGGGTGTTTTTGCCACACCTGCAAGCAGGGCCGCTGTCCCTACCAGCACAAAGGTTGCTGGCTGCACTACTATAGTTGGGAACAAGGTATGGAAGGTCAGTCCTACCACACCGCCCAGCATTGCCCCTATCACCAGTGAGGGACCGAACACACCACCGCTTCCTCCGCTGCTGATAGTGAAGGATGTGGCAATTATCTTGGCAAATACCAGTAGCAGCATAAGCCCCACTACAAGCTGCTGGTCTATGGCCTGCTGGATGAGACCATATCCCACACCCAGGCTTTCAGGTACGAAAAATGCAAGGATGCCAAGTAAAAAGCCGCCGATGGCAGGCCTGTAATGCCGGGGTATGGTCAACCTGTTGAAGATGTTCCTCATGCCGTAGAAGATGTGTACATAAAAGATACCAACGGCTGCACATGCAATACCCAGCAGTGCATAGAAAACAAGTTCGTAAGGGTCGGTGAACTGGCAATTAGGCATGATGAACAGGGAACCCCAGCCGAACACTGAGCAGAATATGGAATAGGCGATGGTGGACGAGATAAAGGCGGGCACAATGCCCTCTGATTCCGAACCCTGCCTGTACAGTACTTCGATTGCGAATATTGCGCCGCCAAGGGGGGCCTTGAATATACTGCCCACACCGGCAGCCATGCCGCATATGACGAGAATGCGGCGGTCCCGGTCAGTGAGGTGGAGCCTGGTGGCAAGTATGGAACCGAAACCTGCACTGATCTGGGCTATGGGTCCTTCCCTGCCTGCGCTTCCCCCTGAGCCCATGGTTATCATGGATGTCAGTGCTTTAACAAAAGGGACCCTGGTCCTGATCACACCCTGCTTCCGGTGGTAGGAATCGATAACGGAATCGGTACCGTGCCCTTCGGCCTCTGGGGCAAAGCGGTACACCAGGTAGCCTGCCAGCAGTCCGCCGAGCATGGGGAGCAGTACCAGTAATAAACGGTTGGGCTGGTCTGTAACAACTGGCAGGAGGTCAACATCACCTCTTGGGGTAATAGGGAAATATCCGCCGATGCCGCCTAATAGGTAATAGGTGGCATAATACAGGCCTGAATAGAATATGATGGCAACAATCCCACCCACAATACCTACAAGGATGCTGAGGGCTGTCCATCTCTGGACCTCTTTCAGGTCGAGTTCACGTATTATTTCCTGTATCTTGCTGGTGAAGTCCATTTTGATCACACCAGCCAGGGGGTGTGAAAGGTCGATGAATTAGTTTGATGGATAATGAATTCAGTGGGTAATTGGTGTTTTAGAAATGACTGTCGAGTTTTTCCTGGGATCGAAGAATTTGCAGTACCCGTTTGTTCAACCTTCTTTGATTTTTCAGGTGTTATTAATACAGTATGAGTAATAAGGTTAATGCATTACAAAACTGTGGAATTTATTTGGTTGTTAAATTTGCTTCGAAAATGGCATTTTCATGCTTATGGGTGTCCCGAAGGGTCATGAATGCTTATATTAAAAATATTTACCTTTTAACTCTACGTCTACTTATTCAAAATAGAAATGTCATGAAAGTTCCAGATTTTCAGATTATTTAAGGGATGGTCGATTTTCGTATAATATCTCCTGATGTGAATATTTTATCTTTGCGAAGCCAGGGATTTGCTCTATTGTCTATCAGAATATTAACAAAACCACAATTTTATATAATATCTTTGTTAAAATGGTTGCTATGAAACTTGAAAAGCGTTTGGAGTTGCTAAAAGAAAAGACCCATCTACTGGCTATTCACATCAGGCAAGGGCAGGGGGTTCAATGCGCTGGTGTATATGCACAGGTATAATCGGGAAACACTGGCTAAGATGAGGACGGATTATCTGCTTAAGCTTGAGGATAAGCTGGATGCGAGGATTGGAATGCTTGGGGATGAGTCTGCTGCGGAGAAGGGGAAGCTTGGGAAGCAGGTTGAGGAGCTTATGGATTATGATGCGGTGTTGAATAATAAAGCGCTGGAGTATATTGATCTTGATGACGGGGTTGTTGTGAATTATGCGAAGTTTGAGGGGTTGGTGGGGAAGATATGAGTGAAGGAGGGTATGATGATTGAAGCTGGGGAAGTTCGACCAGAGGGTTGTATATGCGAATTGGGAAAAATGAGGTTTGATTGTGGGAAATGTCAAAAAGCGTGAACCATTTCGATCAGGAGATCTTGAGGCATTATGCAAAATTCTAGCCGACACAGATACAGGATTGACTGGTAGCGAGATCGGCCACACATTAGCACAAATTGGTGTTATTGATACAGACACAACGATGACGAAGTGGAGACGCTTGTACAATGCGCTTGCTGACAATCAAAATAAACGCCAAGACGGAAATAATGTTCTTGCATTTATCGCTACAGCACTGCGCCCCACTCGATATACCAATAACGAAGAAAACTATGAATCAATGTTAATGGGCGTAAATAAAGTTTTAGCCTTTCATGGATTAGAATTCAAAGATGATGGTAAGTTTCATACAATCAAGCCAGTTTCTACATTAGCAGAAGCAGAAAAACGAGCTCAAAAGTTTACAACATCTGTCTCTGATCGTAACCTGCACAAGGATCTACTACACTTTTGTAGGGCTGAATTGCTTCAAGACAATTATTTTCATGCCGTACTTGAAGCT
>CBDUUM010000064.1:0-7692 GCA_965370445.1 uncultured Methanosarcinales archaeon | reverse complement strand
GAATTCAAAGAAGAGGCTGGAGAAGGGGACAAAGAAGATAAAGAAATCGAAGCCGTCCCAACAACAGAACTTGAAATGGATTCCGAATTCCAGAGACTGCTGAAGGTCAGGAAGAGGCAAAAATCCAAAAAGCCCAATTTTGTCCAGGCCGATCAGCACAAGAAAAAGAGACTTAAAAATTACTGGCGGCGGCCCAGGGGATTGCAAAGCAAGAAACGGCGTCATATCCTTGGAAAGGGTGAGATGGCCAGGGTCGGATACGGAAGTCCCGTTGCAGTTAAGGGCCTTCATCCCTCAGGTTTCCAGGATGTGCTGATGTCCAGGATACAGGATCTTGATGAACTGGACCCAAGTACACAGGCAGTTCGCATTGCCAGGACAGTAGGACAGCGTAAGCGTATGGAGATTGTCAATAGAGCCAGGAGCCTGGGACTAAAGATATTGAACCCTCCGGTAGAAACAGCTCCAATAGAAGAGGGGGGGCAGTGAGATGGCTGATCTACGTAACCAACGCAACATCGCAGCCCATGTACTGGATGTAGGTGTCCATAGAGTATGGATGGACCCGGAAGCTGCCGGTGATATTGCTAATGCGATCACACGCCAGGATATCAGGGAACTCATATCTGAGGGCGCAATTAAAGCCAAACCTGTGAAGGGTGTATCCAGGGGCAGGGCCCGGAAACTGGATATAAAGCGCGCATACGGACACCGTAAGGGTCACGGTTCAAGAAAAGGAGCCAAAGGTGCACGCAATCCAAAGAAAAGACAGTGGATAAAGAAAATACGCGCATTAAGAAGAAGGCTGCATGAAATGAAAGACGATGGTACGCTGGATAAGTCCACATATAACAGGATGTACCGCAAGGCCAAAGGCGGCGTATACAGGAACGTAGCCCATATGGAAACGCATATCGAATCCCACCAACACAAGGAGGACTGAGAATGGCAACAGGACCAAGATACAAAGTACCTTTTCGGCGCAGGAGAGAGGGTAAGACAGATTATCGTCAGCGTCTTCATCTATTGATCTCAAAACAGCCCAGGATAGTGGCACGCAGTAGCCTGCGCCACATGAAACTCCAACTGGCCACACCAAAGCCAGAGGGGGATAATACCTGGGTTCATACAGATTCCAGTGAACTAAAAAAATACGGCTATACTGGCAGCACAGGTAATACACCTGCGGCATATCTTACAGGCCTGCTTTTCGGGTATAAGGCCCAGGCAGCGGGTTATGAGAACGCCATTTTGGATATGGGATTGCAGGTCTCATCCAAAGGCTGTCGGGTATATGCTGCATTAAAAGGTGTAGTAGATTCGGGTTTCGAAGTACCCCATGACCCAGGGATATTCCCAGGGGAATCCAGGATCAAGGGTGAAGAGATCATGGAATACACAGGTACGGATATACCTGCCCAGTTCGAGGAAGCTCTGGCAAAGATTAAGAATGAATTCGGGGAGGATTAAACAATGGCATACGATTATGAAACAGAATGGGTTCCAAAGACACGATTGGGACAACTGGTGAAGGACGGCCAGGTAACATCAATGGAAGAGGCCCTGTCCTCGGGACTCCCTATAAAGGAATCCCAGTTGGTAGATGCACTGATTCCCGAACTTAAAGAAGAAGTGCTGGATATAAATATGGTCCAGAGGATGACCGATTCGGGTAGGCGTGTCAAGTTCAGGGCAGTTGTTGTAGTAGGCAACGAGGATGGTTATTTAGGTCTGGGCCAGGGAAAAGATGTCCAGGTAGGACCTGCCATAAGAAAGGCCATAGATTCTGCAAAGATCAATATCACAGGCATCAGGCGGGGATGTGGTTCCTGGGAGTGCGGATGCAATACAGAACATACCGTGCCCTTTGAGGTTGTGGGTAAGATGGGCAGTGTAAAGGTCATATTGAAACCCGCACCCAGGGGTCTGGGCCTGGCAGCTGGTAAAACAGCAAAGACTGTTATGCAGATGGCAGGTATCAAGGACATATGGACCAGGACCGAAGGACAGACCAGGACCACCCTGAACTTTGCCAAGGCCACTTTTGAGGCATTGAAAAGGACCGCAGTAGTCCGTACCGTGGGGGCAGAGTAATGTATACCGCAGTGCGGCTAAGAAGTACGGTCAATACCAGGCCAGAGATCAGGGATACCCTGAAGATGCTCAGGCTCAACAGGGTCAATCACTGTGTTGTCCTTGAAGATAATCCCCATAATAAGGGTATGATCCGGAAAGTGAAGGACTATGTGGCATGGGGCAATATTTCCCAGGAAGCTTTATCCCAGCTTATACGCAAGCGAGGCGAACTTGAGGGGAACGGCGCACTGGATGACGAGTACGTTAAGGAAAATACTTCCTTTGACAGTATCGATGCACTGGCACAGGCCATCTGCTCGGGTGAATTGTCTATCAAGGATGTCCCGAAGCTAAAGCCGGTATTCAGGCTCCATCCACCCAGGAAGGGGCATAAAGGTATCAAGAAAACGGTGCCTGAAGGTGGGGTACTGGGTTATCACGGCGATGATATCAATGCGCTTCTCCACAAGATGAGGTAATACTTATGAAAAAGAACGTAACCAAATTCAGAGGTTCCAGGACGTGCGGAGGCGGCACACATAAGAACCGTCGCGGTGGAGGAAGCCGTGGAGGCCGGGGCAACGCAGGCGGATGCAAACACCATTTCGTGCGCAATTACATGAATGGCACGGCATACGGCAAGCATGGGTTCAAACGTCCACAAAAGGTCCTTTCAAATAAACCCATTGTGAATGTGGGTGAACTGGACGAACTGGCTGAACAACTGGTGCAGTATGGTGAGGCGCATAAAGATGGCGATATTTATCATATCAACCTGGCAGAACTGGAATACCCAATAGCAAAAGTGCTGGGTAATGGCAGGATCACCAAACCCATGGCTATCACAGTCTCTGAATGCAGTGTAAGGGCAAGGTCCAAGATCGAAGAAGCTGGCGGCAGTATAGAAGAATATGTCCCAGCGGTTAAAGAAGCGGACATTGAACCAGAGACCGGGGAACCAGAATCCGAAGAGACCCCGGAATCAGACGTTGAAGATATCTGATCATTAATTCAAAAAGGAATTCACGGAAAAAATTCATGGAAAGAAAACAATAATATTAAATTATTGTTTTATCATTGCATATTCTTAATATCAGAACCAGGTGCATTCAATGACTCTCAAGGATACCATCGAACCAATCTTACGAAGACTCCCAGCCGTGGCAAGACCGGAGGGACATGTCCATTTCAAAAAGAAACTGACCTGGACAGTGAGTATACTACTGCTGTATTTTGCTCTGTCCAATGTTCCGCTTTTCGGCATGTCTCCTGAATCTATAGACCTGTTCGAACAATACAGGGCATTCTTTGCAGGGGCCTCGGGCTCACTCTTGCTACTGGGTATCGGCCCCATTGTTACTGCATCTATTGTGTTGCAGCTACTGGTGGGTGCGGATGTGATCAAGATGGACCTGAGCAACCCCCAGGACCAGGCTATCTTCCAGGGAATCCAGAAACTGCTGGTGTTTGTGATGATTATCTTGACAGCACTGCCCCAGATCTTAGGTGGGTACATCCAGCCCGATGCCGGTCTGGCAGCCATGCTGGCAGCGGATTTTAACATATCGGCCGCAGCCGGGTTGGACCTGGTGATATTTATAATCTTTATACAGATATTCATTGGCGGAACCCTGATATTGTTCATGGATGAAGTGGTATCCAAATGGGGAATCGGTTCCGGTGTGGGACTGTTCATTGTGGCAGGAGTGTCACAGGCGATTGTTACGGGCCTGTTCAGTATAACGCGCCCGGGAGGACCTCTTAGTGCACCAGTTGGCCTTTTACCAAAATGGCTGTATTTTACCACCGATGTAGGACTTGGCAACTTGTTCTCAGATAATGTTTTCCAGAATGTTTTCATTGATGGTGGCATCCTGGCACTGATAAGTACGGTCATGATCTTCCTTGTAGTGGTATATGTGGAATCCACCCGTATCGAGATACCTCTGGCCCATAGTGCGGTGCGGGGTGCCAGGGGCAGATTCCCTGTCAAGCTTATTTATGCCAGTGTACTTCCCATGATACTGGTCAGGGCACTGCAGGCAAATATCCAGATGGTGGGCATGCTGCTGTTCAATAAAGGGATTACGTTCCTGGGTGAGTTCAGGGGCAGTACTGCTACCAGTGGCCTGATGTATTATCTTTCACCGCTGCATGGTCCAAGTGATTGGATACCCAGTCTGGTGAAACAGAATTTTAATGATATTAATCTGCAGTATACTACTGAAGCTACCGGTTTTGCACCTGTAGATATACCTGCCACCTGGCAGATATTTTTACATGTGGGTGCGGATGCTACCATGTTGATCATTGGCGGCATCATCTTTGCGTTGTTCTGGATCGAGACTACAGGTATGAATGCAAAGAACACAGCCCAGAAGATACACAATTCAGGTATGCAGATACCAGGGTTCAGGCGGAACATTGACAGTATAGAGCGGGTCATGAACCGTTATATTCCAAGAGTTACTATTATCGGAGGTGCGTTTATCGGATTGTTGACACTGGTAGCCAGTCTTATGGGTACACTGGGAGGTGCAGGTGGGACAGGTCTGCTGCTGGCTGTGAGTATTGTGTATAGGTTGTACGAGGATCTGGCATCCGAACAGATGATGGAGATGCATCCGATGATGAGACAATTCCTTGGAGGAACTTAATAGTATGGTAAATCTGGTATTACTTGGTGCGCCGGGTGCGGGTAAGGGCACCCAGGCCAAGATGCTGGCCGGGAAGTACGGTATCCTTCATATATCCACAGGTGATATATTACGTGATAATGTGGGCAACAATACCGAACTGGGTAAAAAAGCAAAGGAATACATGGACAAGGGAGAACTTGTCCCTGACACTCTACTGATAGATATTATAAAGGACAGGTTATCTAAACCTGATACTGATAACAGATTCCTGCTGGACGGCTATCCACGGACCATTCCCCAGGCAGTGGCACTGGACAATATCTTCGGCCAGTTGGGAAAAAGACTGGATGCAGTGATCGATATCGAGGTCCCGGACGATGAACTTGTGGCCAGGCTGGCAGGCAGGCGGATGTGCAAGTGCGGTGCCAGCTACCACGTAATATTCAATCCTCCAAAAAAGGACGGGATATGCGATGTATGCAGCCGGGAATTGTACCAGCGTGATGATGATACCGAAAGCTCAGTGAAGACCAGGCTGGTCGCCTATTACAACCAGACCCACCCGCTTATTGATTATTATACAGATAAAGGATTATTGCATACTGTTAGTGGAACCGGGGGTATTGAGGATATCTTCGGTGAGATCACAATCGTTATTGATAAAATATTGGAGTAGGATATGCCAAAATCTGACTTTAAGCAGACAGTAGAAAGGGCTGCACTTGCCCTTGGTTTCGGAATGATGTTCGGAATCATCCTGCTTGGTGAAACTTTTAGGATGCAGGTGGGTGAGTTGGTAGAGATATTACTCGGGCCGCTACCCCATATCCTGCCCTTCCATATTATGCTGTTTGTAATGGCCGCTATTACCGGCCTGTATGCATCGCTGATCCAGAAATATACAATGGATTGGGAACTGATGCGCCGGGTGCAGGACCAGATGAAGAACTTCCAGAAGGATTTCAGGGAGGCGCAGCTTGCAGATAACCAGTCCAAAGTGAAGAAAATGGAAGCAGAGCGCTCAGCCATGATGAATGACCAGATGCAAATGACCAAGCAACAGTTCAAACCCATGGCTTATATCAGCATTATCTCGCTGCCCCTTTTCATGTGGGCATACCTTTACATAGGCGAGCACCCTGACCCCACCCTTGTGTTCCCGTTCTGGGGTGAAAAGATGCTGACCGGGTTTGTGCTGGGTCCTATCCAGTACTGGATATACTGGTATTTCATCTGCAGTCTGCCAATCAGCCAGATTATCAGGAAGAGCCTGAATATCGGCGGCGTATGAACATGATAATTACAGTCAGCGGTCCACCAGGGAGCGGGAAGAGTACGCTTTCAATGAAGATCGCTGAACATTTTGATCTAAAACTTGTGTCATCGGGTGACGTTTTCAGGGCCATGGCAAAGGAAAAGGGTGTGGGTCTTGAGGAGTTCGGGCATATGGCCGAAGCTGACCCTGCCATTGATAAGGAGATCGACAGGCGGCAGGTGGAACTTTCAAAGACTGGTGGGGATCTCCTGTTTGAGGGACGTTTATCGGGCTGGCTGATAGATGCTGACCTGAAGATAATGCTCAAGACCGATGTGGGGGTCAGGGCAAGGCGGATCGCAGGCAGGGAGAATATTTCCCTTGAGCAGGCCATGCACGAGACCATGGTACGCCAGGAGAGTGAGGCAAAGCGGTACAGGGAGTACTATGATATTGATATATCTGACCTGACCCTGTATGACCTGGTGATCGAGTCCAGTGTCTGGGACCCGGAAGCTACGGCAAATGTCGCTATTACAGCAATTGAATCCATGAAGGAAAAGGGGCGGAGGGGTTAGATGGAGCATAAACTGCCTGCTGATATCAAGCGGGAATTACAATGCAAAGTGGAGGATACCACTGACCCGGCTTATGGATATATTCCTAACAAACGTCCTATAAGGGAGCTTATAACTCACGGTGTGCTCAATCTCGACAAACCGGCCGGACCCACCAGTCATGAGGTGGTGTCGTGGGTGAAGAAGATACTGGATTTACCCCGGGCCGGGCACGGCGGGACACTGGACCCTAAGGTTACTGGTCTTTTACCTATTATGCTGGATGATGCTACCAAGTCGGTGGGGGCGCTGACGGGTGCGGGGAAGGAATATATATGTTTAATGAAATTGCACTCCACTGTAAAAAAGACCGTAGTTAAGGAGATTGCACAGGAGTTCACCGGACCTATATACCAGAGACCTCCGGTAAAGTCGGCTGTGAAACGTGAGGTAAGGATACGTAATATCTATTACCTGGATATCCTTGAGATCAATGGTACCAAAGTGCTGATGCACGTGGGCTGTGAGGCCGGTACTTATATCAGGAAGCTGTGCCATGATATGGGCGAAGCTCTTGGTTGTGGTGCGCATATGCAGGAGTTGCGGAGAACCCGCAGCGGGCCGTTCAGGGAGGATGACAGTCTGATAACGCTGTTCGACCTGAAGGATGCCATGGTCATGTACCAGGAGTCGGATGACGAGAGCGAACTGCGCCGGGTGATACAGCCGATGGAGGCAGGTCTTGTGCATCTGCCCAGGATTATTATAAGGGACAGTGCTGTGGACGCCATCTGCCACGGTGCCAGCCTGGCCGCACCTGGTGTAGTGAAAGTGGATACTTGTATGAATGCGGGCGATATGGTGCTGGTCATGAGCTTAAAAGGCGAAGCGGTTGCGCTGGCATGGAGCCTTATGGATACGGATGCCGTGCTTGAAGCAGAGACTGGTATGGTGGCCAATACCAAGCGGGTGCTGATGCTGGAGGGTACTTATCCCAAAGGATGGACAGCGAAGACGGAAAAATCTGATGAAGCTGACTGAAGATTGTCAGTTAAACGCAAAATATGATACCTTGATGCCGAGGTAGTCTAGCGGTATGGCGCAAGCCTGGAAAGCTTGTGGGGCTTGGTTCCCCTCGGGAGTTCGAATCTCCCCCTCGGCGCTT
>CBDUUM010000063.1:0-7824 GCA_965370445.1 uncultured Methanosarcinales archaeon | reverse complement strand
ATTGAAAGAATTATTAACGTTCAGAGTGCCTGTTCAGTAAATCGGGGACACGACCTGGTTCTGGTAGTACCGAATATGTTCAATATGGAATTTGTACCGAAAAACCCAAATGTAACGAATGTGATTTGAAAATAATATGTGAAAAATGTCCCGAATAATTTGCAGAAAATATAAAAATTCAATACCCAGCCCCATCCAGCGCCTCATTCACCAGCCCGTCAATCCTTGCCAGCCGCTTGTCGGTCCTGCGGACATGATGGTGTTTGACTGAGCCGAATTTCTTACTCAGCGTTGATACCTTACCGAACAGCGGCTTCAAATTCCCGGCCTTCACCCGATACACCCCCATCAACTGCCTGACCAGCAACTCACTATCACTATAATGCTCCACATCGTCCTTACAGTAGCGCGCCGCCCGCTCCAGTGCTGCGACCAGCGCCCGGTATTCGGCCTCGTTGTTAGTGCCCTTCCCGATATATTCAGACTTTTCCTCAATGGCATTCCAGTCCTGGTCATAGATACCGTATCCAATAGCGGACGGGCCGGGATTGCCCCTTGAGCCCCCGTCAGTTACCAAAAAGACTTTTTTAAATTTTGACATGATCTCTCTCCAGCATTTGAGCAGCATGAATTTGAAACACCCTCCATTATGTTTTTGTAACATAAACAATATTCTCAACATCACACCAGGAGGAATGACCACTGGACCTTGAAAAGATCGCACACGAACTACGTACCTTTGAAGGACTGACACGAAAGAAACCCATAGCAGACATAGTAAACATCTTCGAGACCGTACGCTCTGAATACGGGAACTGTATAGTCGATTTCGGGGACGATGCAGCGGTCCTGGATACGGGCACCGATGATGTGGTACTGTTTGCAGCCGACGGGATATGGGGTCGGCTCCTGGATGTAAGTCCCTGGTGGGCAGGCTACAGTTCGGTACTGGTCAACATCAATGACATCTCTGCCATGGGCGGCAGGCCCCTGGGTATGGTCAATGTGCTTGCCAGCAGCAAGAAAAAAGCATGTCTTGAGCTGCTAAACGGCATCAAGGCAGGCATCTCCAAGTTTGGCGTCCCTATGGTGGGAGGACACCTGCATCCTGACACACCACATACATCATTATCAGTGGCCATTGTGGGCACAGCCAAAAAGGACTGCCTGATTCGCAGCGATACCGCAAAGACCGGGGATGCTATCATCGTGGCATACGACATGGAAGGCCAGGTGGGTCCGAATTCTCCGTATAGCTGGGACACCACCACAATGAAAAGCCCTGCCGAAGTCAGGGAGAAATACCTGGTGATGCAGACCATAGGTGAGGCGCATGTCGTCAATTCAGGCAAGGATATCAGCAACCCGGGCACCCTTGGTACACTGGGTATGCTGCTTGAGACCAGTCATAAGGGTGCGGCAGTGGACCTGGAAAAGATACCTGTGCCCGATGGAGTGGACTTTATCCAGTGGCTCAAGATATATCCTGCCACCGGATATATTGTAACAGCTGCTCCCGAAAATGCCAGGCGTTGTATCGAACTGTTCGAAGAAGTGGGTATTACTGCCTGCATAATCGGTGAGATCACTGATGATAAGTGCCTGACCATGATACATAACAATGACAGCCTCAAATTATTTGATTTCAACAAGGACATTATCACAGGTATTACCCTGTAGCCCCGCGGGAGGTGCCAGTAATTCCTGATATTAAAGGTATAGCCAGATCGACCCTTGAGTTCATTATTGAGGTTTCCCGCTCATCGGCACCTAATGAGTTTGCGGGATTGATGCGGGCAGAGGAAGGGGTCATCAAGGATGTGATATTCCTGCCCGGTACTGAATCATCCCAGATAAGCGCGGTCCTGAGATTATACATGATGCCCAATGTAAGTATTGCAGGTTCTGTCCACAGCCATCCATCATCCAATACTAATCCTTCAAGGGCTGACCTTGCACTGTTTGCCAGGATAGGAGATTACCACATCATTGTTGGTGCACCGTATAATATGCGTTCATGGCGCTGCTATAATGCGAACGGTCATTCCAGGGTGCTGGATGTACTGGACATCGAATTCGATGACGACGATGATTTTGACATCCTCTGACCCACCATAAAACAGATAATATATATATAATCAGTATAATTTTATATTAAATGCAGTTCGTCAGGACATGGTTTGGAATTTTTTCAGTTGATGACGGAACAATAAATTCCTGTGATCTTTACCCAAAAGATGTTAAGAGCCTTGTAGGCCGGTTACAAGAGACACCTGTGGCACTGGAATGCAATGAGGTCTGTGGGAATGATATATGCAGCCTGGCAAAGGATTGGGGTTTTATCGGATCGGAAGACGAGTATGATGACCTGTTCCGTCAGGTGAACATTGAACATGCGATGATGCAGGTCGCTGCATCCGGGTCGGATGAACATACCTTTATCCAGTTCATTGATGCCCTGGATGACCTTGACAGGAATACCAATGCACTGTCTGAGAGGTTAAAGGAACTATATGACCTGCATTTTCCGGAACTCAGGTTAAAGGGCGAGCCACTTGCCAGGTTCATATCCGGGCATGGTGTCAGGAACAACATATCAAACTGGAACATCGAAGATGAAAAAATCCTGGACAGGGCCAGGAACTCATCAGGAATGGAACTGCCGGAACCATGGGGGACACGTGTAACGGAACTGGCAACCACAGTTGCGGGGTTATATGACAATAAGAACCGGATATCACTGGATATCGAGGAATACATGAACAACAACCTTCCCAACCTTTCAGCCGTGGCTGGTACCCATGTGGGTGCCAGGCTGCTGGGTATTGTGGGGAGTTCAAAAAAACTTGCCAGTATGCCTTCAAGTACTATCCAGGTACTGGGGGCTGAAAAAGCATTGTTCAAACACCTTAGAGGGAATGCCCCTTCACCCAAACACGGTGTAATATTCCAGCATCCCCTGGTCAAAGAGTCACCCTGGTGGCTGCGGGGGAAGATCGCAAGGGTACTGGCTTCTAAAATATCAATTGCTGTGCGTATAGATTATTATTCAGGGACATTTGAAGATGGTATTGCAAAAGACCTGTACCGGAAAGTGGATGACCTGCATAAAAAATATCCCAAACCCAGGAGAAAGAAAAAATAGTTCGATTTAGGTATACGAAGACCCTGTACTGTCAGTACGGGGATAGTTATTCACTGCGAGACGGCTATCATGCGCATCAATTAAATTTTTACATTCACAAATCTCAAAAAAATTAGCAAAATGTATATAGAACAATAAAACTATATGATTTATTATTAATCCCATTTATTGAGGTAAATTAATGGAAGATGCAAATCCTTGTGCGGATTCGTTGGGAGAAAATCCTAAAGATAAATTCAAAATCGTTCTTCATTACATAATACACAATACTGGACATATCAATAATGTAGGTAAAACAGTATTATTTAAGATTTTATATTTCACTGATTTTAATTATTATGAATTGTTTGAAGAAAAATTATCTGGTGAGACATATTTAAAATATCCATTTGGCCCGGCACCCTGTGATTTTGATGAAGTAGTTTTAGAACTTGAATTGGAAGGGGCGATACGGGAAACCGAATATGGTTATGGAAAATACCGGCAAATAAAATACTTCTCAAACACTGAACCTGATATATCTAAATTAAATAGAGACGAATTGGATTTTATTGATAAAACTATTGATTCTTATTCTCGTTTTGGTGCAAAACAAGTTAGTGAATTATCACACAATGATGCTCCTTACATTGCAGCAGAGGATTTTGAAGAATTAGATTACGAAATGGTATTCTATAGAACTTCAGAACTTTCTGTGAGAAGCTATGATGGTGAAGATGACAGCTATTAAATTTGAAGCTGTCCCAGAATTCCCAAAAGAGTTGAATAATGCTATTAAAAAGTATAGACACCTTGAAGAAGATTTTGAAAGATTCAAAAAAGCATTAGAAATAAACGAACCACAAGAAATGCGTGGGACTTTTAGAATAAGCGATCTTGGAATTAATGTTAAAATACCAATTTATAAAGCGAAGCATTTCAGGTCTCTAGATTTTAAAGGAAAAGGTTCTAAAAGCGGTTTTCGTATAATTTATGCACACATGAACGAAGAACATAAAATAATCTTCATTGAGTTTTATCATAAAAACAATAAAACGAATCATGATGTGAAAAGAATAAAAAAATATTTTGAAGAATATTAACTTATCATAATAAATTTATTTTCAACAGACTTGTATTTTGTTATTCAATCACATGCGCCCTCTTGATGCCCCGGACTTAAGCAAAGCGAAACCCGAGGTCCGTGACTCACCTTAAGCAAGCATCAACAAACCTAATCGGGAACTCCTGGTAAGAAGCTGCATGCAAATGGGAATAAACAGCCAGTGTATTTCCTGACATCAAGCCGTCATACATCTCTTTTATACCTGTGCCCCTTGTCAGTTTAATCCCGAACTTTGCATTCTCTGGCAGCTCGATGATCTCTGAATGGTGGAACTCATGCCCTAAAAACATGTTCTCTTTATTGCCTGCAGGAGTATCCTCAATAAAACTGCCCTGGCTGTAACTTACCACCCTGGTCTGCCCCATCAATGTCTTGCCTGGCAGTGCGCCCACCATCTGGTGTTCCCCTTCAGGCATATCTGCACTGCGGTAGGATGATGATCGTATCTTTCCAGTGATAATTGCCTGGGTCAGGTACATAAGCCCCCCGCATTCTCCAAAGATAGGAAGACCTGATCCGGACATCTCTTTAATGTCGTCCCGCATTTCCTCATTGGCAGCCAGTTCCGGCGCAAATAGTTCGGGGTATCCTCCACCAATATACATGCCGTCCACATCAGGCGGGTGTGTATCGTTCACAGGACTAAAATATTCCAGTTTTGCACCAGCCATCTCAAGCAGGTCCAGGTTATCCCGGTAATAAAAATTGAATGCCTCATCCAGCGCTACACCTATAACAGGTTTTTCGGCTATCGGTCTGGGAATGAATACCCTGGGTTCGGGCTTCTCAAGCGGTATTGCGCCCCCGGCAATGTCGATCAGCGTATCGATCTCGATCCCTTCCCTGATGATATCCCTTATCCCATTTATGCGCTGGTCAAAATCATCCAGCTTGCGCCGCCCCTCCATTACAGGGATGAGCCCCAGGTGACGCATACTTATATTCATGGATTCGTCGCGTTTCACCTCGCCTATGACCGGGGTCTCTGTGTATGTCTCTATAGCCTCCCTGGCCTTACGCGAGTGTCTGGCCCCGCCGATATTGTTCAGTATTACGCCTGCAATGTTGATCTCGGGGTCAAAGGACTTGTATCCCATTACCAGTGCGGCCGCACTGCGGGTAATGCTACGGGCATTGATGACCAGAATAACAGGACAGTCCAGTATTTTGGCTATCTGTGCCGTACTTCCAATATCACTTAACCCCTCCAGTCCTTCATACAGCCCCCTTACCCCTTCGATAACGGCAATGTCAGCACCCCCCTCATAGTCGATGCCGTGATGGAACACTTCCAGCACTGTGTTCCTGGACATGAGGTGCCCGTCCAGGTTACGGCTGGGACGGCCCGAGACCTCGGTATGGTAGCTGGGGTCGATATAGTCCAGCCCTACCTTGAAAGGCTGTACGCGCATTCCCCTGTGACTCAGTACCGATATCAGGCCGGTGGAGATAGTGGTCTTGCCACTGGATGAGCGATCACCTGCTATAAGTATGCGGGGAATGTCCACTAATTCCCTGCTCTGTTCCAGGTCATTCATGTAATAGGTCAAGAGACTCTGAAACTATAAATTAATATTTGTTGAGGTTATGTAGAACATATGAGACTGGCTGCACTTACATCTGGCGGGAAGGATTCTATTTATGCTATACAGCTTGCGATCCGGGAAGGGCATGAGATAATCGACCTTGTGACAATTGAACCGGATAGGGATGATTCCTACATGTTCCATTCCGCAAATATCCATATGGTCGACCTGATATCCAGGTCGGCTGGCATCCCGCTGACCACACAAACCACCCTGGGCGAGAAGGAGAAAGAACTGGAAGACCTGGAAATGGCTTTAGGGCATCTGGATGTTGAAGGGGTGGTGGTGGGTGCCATCGAATCCGAATACCAGGCCAGCCGTGTCAGGCGTATATGCAATACGCTGGGTATTGAGATGGTGGCACCACTGTGGCACGTTGAACCAGAACTGTTGATAAGGGATATGATCCGGGTCATGGATATTATGATAGTGCATGTATCTGCAATGGGCCTGGATGAAGAATGGCTGGGCAGGACTATTGATGATACTGTAATCGATGCGCTAATCGACCTTAACCGGCGGTATGGCATACATATCTGCGGTGAGGGGGGTGAGTATGAAACACTTGTACTGGATGCTCCATTATACAGGTCAAGGATCGAGATACTTGACGCTGGGATAATGTGGGAGGGGGACAGGGGCATCTACCAGGTGAAGGATGCACGGCTTATGGGTAAATGAGATATAAATTTCTATATCTGTGAAAAATAGTAAATGGTAGGATTGGATAGTTATTAAAAATTAAAAAGTAAGACTCTCCCCTTCCTACCCTTATAATTCGAATTTATTGTAATATATCTATTATTTTTTCTTTACACCCATCCAACCAGAACCTTTACAAGTTCTACAAGGGGCTCCAATCATTAGATAACCTTTACCTTTACAAAACTGGCATTGTACTGGAGGTTCTGTTACCATGAAAGTCTTATTCCCTGCACAGGCGATGCATGTCTCGCCTTCTATCTCTCCGGTGCCATCACAATATCCACACGGTTCTTCAATATAAGTTTTGTCAGCCATATTTATCATCTCACCAAGTTTTGATAATACTTGACATATTTATCATGGTTTATTATTACTTATATATTTATTGTCTGATTTCCATGCAATTAATGCATTTTTTCAACGTATAGGAAAGTATATATTTTCCTGTAGGCTTAGAAAATACGAGCGTCACCGAGCATTTTCTTGAGCAAGTTCTCAGATGTTTTCCATGAATGCCTGGCAATATCAGGAAGACTTCCATGTTCCTTTATCCAGTTTTCCAGGAATTTCCGTGTTTTCGGATCAGACGGATATCCGCTGCCCAGCGGCAAACCGATCTTTTTTTCTATCTCCCTCACACACCTGTCCCTCCGTACCTTGGCAAGAATGGAAGCGGCCGATACAATGGGGAAAAGATCATCAGCCTTATGTTTTGCTATGATCTCAATGGCAGCCCCGTGTTTTTTCCCTACATTCTCCCCAAACCGCTCTTCATTAACATCAGAAGCATCCAGGTAAGCCTTTTGTGGGCTAAGCTGGTCAAGTACTCTGGCATGGCAAATCACCATTATCTGGTTCATAGTCATTATCTTCCTGAACTCATCTATTTGCCTGGCACTTACCTCAAGGATGTAATAGTCATCAACAAGCTCCCTTATCTTTGATGCCAGGTAATTCCTTCGCATAGGGGAAAGGACTTTTGAATCCTTTACTCCAAGCTTTTTAAGTTCAGGGAGCCTGCTCTCCTCAATTACTACTCCCGCAACTATCATGGGACCGACAACAGGTCCTTTTCCAGCTTCATCAACACCAGCTACAAGCATATTATCTATTCCTGAAGTAATACATTCGATAAAAGTGATTATATTTGAATGCTTACTATAAAAATATAATCAGATTTAATACATATAATAGTGTACAATTGCGAAAGCGTTTAATAATATTGAATAAAATTAGGGCTAAACCTTGGTCAAATAATCAAATATAATCACTATAATTAACTA
>CBDUUM010000062.1:0-7897 GCA_965370445.1 uncultured Methanosarcinales archaeon | reverse complement strand
GGCCCGCGCAGGTCTATCTTCTTCTTATGGCCGGTGATATAACGCTGGGCTATAGGGTCAAGCCTCACATTCACTTCAGAAGGCACCTTGACGATACGCACCCTGGTCTCGGTAGCATCCCCTGTGGCTGATGCAGCCTCGATATCTGCTGCCGCCAGGGCCGCAAAGGCTTCGATATACCGCAGGTTTGCAACAGTGCCTTTATTGAACTTCTTCTCGTATTTCGGTGAATCAGGCAGGCCCAGTACATCACCATCCACCACCACGATATGGTTCATGGCAGCAGGTCCGCACAGCTTGGTATCCTCCTCGGGTTCGATGACCATTACCTTAACGTTTTGGCCGTTCACTTCCCCTTCCCATGCCAGGAACTCGCAAGGGCTTGGCTCGCCGCCGTGCTCCTCGCATACCCTGACAATGGCACGCTGGATATCCCATCCTTCTTTGGTCGCAGGTGCCTTCTCAACTGAGATCATGCCTGCCACTTCCTCGTCTGCCATCTTCCATTCCTCTTCGTAAACAGGGAACTGTGGATAGGTCAGGGCGCGCACATCAGTGGAATCGTGCAGTATCATGGCCAGCCGCTCCACACCCAGGCCCAGGTTCATTACCGGGTATGGGATATTGTATTGGGCCAGTGCCGAAGGTGAATATATGCCGAATGTGGCCACTTCAACCCAGCCGTCACTATATTTGGTGCTGCTGCCCACCAGTCCCGGATGGTATGCAAATACTTCTATCTGGGTATCTGGCACGTAATATTTACTGCGCTTCTCATCTGGCCTGAAACTGAACTTCTCGAACCCGAACTGGGACAAAAGCCCTGCTGCTACAGCCTTGCCGTGCTCCACCGTAACCTCTGGGTCCATAATGATACAGGATGCCGAAAAGTAGGTCATGAGCCGGGTGGCATCTTCCTGCTGTTCCCGCCTGAAACATCGATCCACACTGAACAGCCTGACTGGTGGGGTGACCCGCTCTATCATTGCACCCAGGGAAATGAACCAGCCCGAGGTCATGTGGCTCCTTAAGGTCTTGCTGGAACTGATAGGTATCAACTCCTTGAACTCCGGGAAGACATGGTCCAGCATTACTGCCACTTTTGAGTCTGGTACGTCCAGCCTGTGGGATATTTCGGGCACCAGGTCATCGCCCTCGATCTCACCTTTCTTATATGAATGTAATATCCGGCGTATAGTATCAATTCCCTCATCATCCACCTGGATGATCTCCCTGACCCGGGCTATCCTTTCATCCGAGATACCTACATTGGGCCTGGGCAGGCCTGCCAGGTAGAAACACCGGTCCAGCACTGCAAGGGCCTCATACCCGAACTGTTTGTGTATCTCCCTGTCATCCACGATCAGCGGATTGGCCGCTTCCGTAAATCCCAGATGGAGATAGGCTTCCCTCAGTTTTTGTATTGTATCGTAAATGGGGTGGGGTTTGCCAAAACCCAGCCTGAACCTGGGATACTGGTCCGGGATCGCAGGTTGTGTTATATACTCTTTTCCTTGGTTCCAGGCAGCGTCAAAATCCTCTTTAGCAGCCTGCTTTATTTTATCTGGATCAAATCTCATATCAGCCGTCCTATCCATATATACATCAATATTTGTATTTAAATTACACTAAAGTCGTCAGGTCTTTGTTTAAACCTCCGGACCATGATAGTTGATCCTTATAGTTTTTTTTCAAGTTCAGACATTCGTTCCTTTAGTTTGGCATGTTCCATGGCATTGGTAATATCTCCCCGGGTACGTTCCACCAGGCTCCGGGCCACATCTCCCTTTCGCCTCAATCCCCTTGACAGGGCATCAGGAAAATCAAATAACATTATTGTGGAATAAATTTCATCCATGATCTCAAGTAGTTCTTCACCTTCATGAGGTCTGTCAAGCCTGATAAGGTCAAGTATGACGCGTCGCAGTTCTCCCACTACGTCACCCAGTCCAAGCAGGTACGCCGGGTCTTTCACGCTAAGTTTTGCAGGGTCAGGTACCCTGTCTTTTTTCAGTATGCTATAAAGGATACTGGCTTCTACATATTCCTGCTGTGCATTCTCGACAAATCCGCCGTGGAAAATATCCGGATGTTTCTCAAGTTCAGATATTATCTCCTGGTTTAGTGTTGAAACCTCATCCAGCAACTGTTCAGCAACGTCCCATTCTCCCCTGTGTATCGACTTTATTGCTCTGCCCGAGAGTCTCACCATTTTCCTGGAAAGTTTTAAAGAACTCTCCCTTGCAGTATCTTTAGTCTCAAAGTTCTCCAATATTTTGGATGATATTTCAGAGATCATATAATTCAACTCAATTATTTAATATGTGAATATAATAAAGTGAGCTATTCTTTAATACCAAACCCCTATCTCAAATAGAAACCAGCCCATCCTTAATCCCCTCAATAGCCGCCATCGCTGCTCCCCCTTCCTCCACAGGCGAGCGGCCGGCCAGATCAGCCTTAACAAGGGAGCTGTCATAGGGTATGGTCCCCAGTACCGGGATTCCCATATCTTTCAGTCTTGACTCCACTGCCCCTAAATCCTCATCTCCGGCCTTATTTATCACGGCAGCGAATCTCTCAACCCCAATATCAGTACCAAGCCTCTTTATCCTCTCAGCAGTCTCCAGGCTGCGCGCGCCTGGTTCCACTACCACGATCATCAAATCGATGCCCCTGGTCGTTCCCCTGCCCAGATGCTCTATGCCAGCCTCCATATCCATAATAACCACAGACGATTCCTTTAACACCACATGCCGCAGCAGTGCCCGCAGGAAGGACGATGCAGGACACATACATCCACTACCGCCCCTGTCAACAGTACCCATCACCAACATCCTCACACCATCGGGTCCCACCACACCGAACCGCTCTACCACATCATCCACCTTCGGGTTTAGTTTGAACATCCCGGCAGGTCCGCCCGCCCTCTCGTCAATCATATTCTCATACTCGGTCAGGGGCGCAGGAGGGTCATCAATACCCAGTGCAGACGCCAGGTTCATATCAGGGTCTGCATCAATGGCCAGCACATCCATACCGTCCCGTGCCAGTAACCTTGCCATTGTACCTGCCAGTGTGGTCTTGCCCACACCGCCCTTACCAGTGATAGCGATTTTCATGTTTTTTCAACATATAGGGAAGTAAATAATTTTCTTGGGCCGGAACCTTATACTTCAATGAGTTCCACGCTGACATTATCGTTCGTGATTATCAGTGCCCCGTACCCTTTGGATGCTTCGCCCACATTGACCACGATCGTATTGCCTGCCATGGTAGTACCCCTGGCCTCGTGGATGTGTCCGCATACAACAAGGGCGAAACGATTAACGAACTTCGCTATCGCCTGGCTGCCAACATGTCCCACTGGCAACTCATCACTATAGCCGTATGGAGGGGCGTGACTTAACAGTACGTTCCTGATGCCTGAACATTCATCAAGCAACCTCTCCAGGGACTGTTCAATATCCTCATCAGTAAGTTCGAATGGCGTATCGAACGGGGTGGCATTGGACCCACCCAGCCCCATGAAGTTCACATCACCAATGGTATGGCAGCTCTTATGCAGGTTGATAGCCTTAGAGCCGTCAAGTACTTTTAGGATATCCACAGGGTCGCAGTTGCCAGGTACTGCCAGGACCGGTACATCGAACATGTTGATGAATTCAAGGGCCTTCCCAGCAGGTCCGAAGTTGGTGATATCACCTGTTATTAATACTGCATCGACCTCGCCCGCGCACTGTTGGAGTGCCTCGACCTTTGAATAGTCGCCATGCAAGTCTGATAATGCCAGGAATTTCATACAATTACCTCAATACCTATCACTTTGGGTTAGACAGATATATGCCTTATGCATTTTACATTACCATGCGAGAGTTCATTGTAGTAGGGCACAAAGCGCGGACTGACGGGAATCTTAACCTGAACGACTTGCCCGGTAGCGGCGGCAGAATGGATATATTATGCCGCTGCGTGAATTCCGCACTGTTCTTAAGCCATGACCTGCGGCGGGATGTGGTAATATACCTGGTACTGCTGGGTGAACCTGATACGCCAAGAATCGTGAAGTTCGAAGGGAAGAATGTGAGATACCTTAACCCTGATGAGCGCAGCAGTGGTTCACTTATTAAAAAAGCACTGGAAAAAAGAGCTATTCCCAGGTGGAGGGAATCCACAGCCGGAGTATGGATACGGCTGGGGGACCTTGCAGACCTGCTGGAAGAGGTATTTACTGATAAAAAAAGGCTGTTCTATCTGCTGGAAGATGGTGGCGACATTAGGGATGAGTTCAAAGAAAACATGCCAGACGATACTGTTTTCGTGCTGGGTGACCATACGGGTATGACACCGGAAGAAGAAACTGTGATACTGGATTTAGATGCAAAGACCATCAATGTTGGCCCGGTAAGTCTGCATGCTGACCACTGCATCATACTGGTGAATAACGAAATTGACCGGACTGTCGGTACGACCGGATAATAGAAAAAAAGTAGGAAAAATTAGGGAAAAGGTGGGATTAGAGTAATCCCGACCTCTGTAGAACAAACAGGTCTTCTGTACTGATCTTTTCGCCAAGTTTAAACTGGGAATATATTTCTTCCGCTTCCTTCTTGGCCTGGGCTTTGACAACAAATTCCCTGCCCTTCTTGCCCTTTCGTTTAAGACCGATTATCAGTTTATCAAAGTCACGTATCTCTTTCTGGGTCTTGATGAAAAGCCTGTGCTGTTCATCAGCAGACTCCTGTATTTTAACAAAATCCTTGTGTACTTTATCCGATTCCGCCCTGACCCTATCGGCTTCCTTGAAGGTCTTTATCATCTTTTCATGATATTCCTGGGCAGCCTCGGCATATTCCTTTACTTTTTCGTGATGTACTGAAGCCGCATCTTTTGATTTCTGGGCTTCTTCAAGTAATGTCTTGAGTTCCTGGTTACTTTCAAGCTGGTCCTTTTTCCCTTTGAACTCTTCTATGAGATGACCGATTTTCTCTACCAGCTCACGTTCTTTATTTGAGTCCATCACTCTGGTCATCTGCTCAAATTCAAGATGGTCAATCTCCTTCTTGAGATCCTTTAGAGATGGTCCGTCACTCAGGTGCAGGTCCTTCCTGAGTTTATCTACCTGTGCATAGACCTTACTGGCTTTTTCATTTACTTCATCGCGCTTGGCCTTGTTCTCACTGACCAATGTATTATTGGTATCCCTATGGTTCTTGAGTTCCTGGGCTTCATCAATGAGTTCCTTTGTGCGCTTGTTAAGTTCATTTCGTTTGCTTGCTAACGTACTTGCTTCACTGTTGAGCTTGTTACGCATTTCCTTATATTCTTCAGATTTTACACTTAAATCTGCCTTTCGAGTTTGAAGTTCTTGTAGCATTACCTGTTAGTCCTCCTTTTCCAGCTAATAACACTGGTATTTTTTTGTATCTCATAATGGACGATACAACATTTTGACAGCCGAGCCAGCTGCCGCTTTTTTGGCTGGTGGATTGGTATACCCAATCACCCGCCCAATCCATCTTACTCTTATTATGAAGGGACAAGATTAAAAGAATATTAATAAATTGATTGTTTTTTTAAATTAAAAGAGGAATGAGCATTTTTGCATTTATCTGGGATAAATCCTTAAAACCCTTGCCTCCAACCTGATCAGTTCAATATAATCCTGGAAATCTATAAATCTCTTCACCATCAAGTAATAATAGATACTCCGGTGAATGTCCTTTTAAATAAGGGCATCCCTTTTAACCTTTTCGGAGTATTTGGCCTTGCAGTTAATATCGATACTTTTGTAAACAGGCAAGTTAGGAAAATGCTCACATCGTTCGCATTTTCTAAGCCCACAGGAAAATATATATTTTCCTATACGTTAAATAAAGTATTTAACGGATGGATAAAAAACGATGCCGGACGGAAAAAACCATAATATCATCAACATCACTGTATTGGTAATGATCATTTCAGGATTTTATTCCTTATCTACAAGGGCTGATATTGTATTGCCCATGGAATATTTGAATTTTCAAACTATATCGATTTTTTCGATCTCATACCTATTTGGCACCTTTTTCCTGAGCCCTGACCTGGATATACATAGTTCCCCTTACGGGAGATGGGGAATATTCAGGTTCCTGTGGTGGCCATACAAGGTTATGTTCAAGCACAGGGGACTGTCGCACCATTTTATTTTCGGACCTTTGACGATCCTTGCCAATTTTACCCTCATACTTTTACCAGTCCTGGTATTGGCTGGATCTAATGTATACCGGATACCAGTTGAACTCATCGCAGCGGTCGTGCTGGGTATATGGATATCCATAGAACTGCATATCATGGCTGATATGGTTGTCTCGGAGATATATTAATGTGGATAAGCAGGAAGCAATATCACAGCCTGGTATTTTCTATTGCACATAATCTTATAGATTAACAACGAAAAAGATGCAAAGTATTTTATCATTCTGCAATTAACAGACACATAAAGGTGATATAAATTCACGAATACAAGTTAAAGCGAGGATTCAAGCCTGAAATGGACCGCATTAAAGAAGTATTGCAAGACTGTTTCCAGGTTCCGGTGACCGAAGAGGGCGGAAAACTCATCGTCAGTTACGGCGCACTTCAGCGTGTAGAGGCCAGTATTGTAGATAAGAAACTGTGCGTGGACACAACGCCTAACCCAAATGTCCCTGACGAGGAGATACTAAAAACCAACAAGAAGTTCAGGAAGTTCCTGGATGATGCCACAGGCTATACTGCAAAACAGCGGGTCAGCAAAGCGAAAAAAGAAGTTGGGAAGTAATCGTTTCATAATTCAGGTATGAAGATGGAACCCGGACCCCTGGACAAGCTGAAAACCCTTGATATTCCCACCACCCTGCGAATATGTGCAGGAACGGATGGGTCGGTTACATACCTGCTGGAAGTTATGACAAAGCAGCAGGTAGATGTTGTGACCAGTATCCAGGAAGTAGGAGAGGCTACCGAAGCAGAGGCAAAACTACTGGACATCAAGTCGGGCGACCCTGTCAACCATAGGGAAGTCGTGCTTGAGGTCTCGGGAAAGCCCTATGTGTTCGCCCGCTCACTTGCCCCCATAGACCTGATGCCCGGGGGCATGAAAGCTGACCTGATACAGGCCGACATCCCAATAGGACGGATATTAAGGAAATACAAGTTCGAGACCAGAAGGGATATCCTCAATATCGTAATGAGGACGGGAGAGGGAATTTTCAGTGGTGTTCCAGTGCTGTCCAGGGAATATAATATCATACACGGCGGGCGTGTCTTGATGTGGATAAATGAACAATTCCCTGTGGATGACAGATGGGAACCATAGATTGACTGCCCGATGCATTAAGGTGCAGAGACCCTGGATTTCATGATATCACTTACCTGGTTAACTATCTCAGGATAATCTCCAAAAGCTACTCCCAGGTCAACAGTACCGACCACATCCACAATTCCTATAGCAGCAATTCCATATCCTTCTTCGTTCTTAATAGTGGTCACCACTACAGGGATGTTGGAATAATCCCCTGTCCTGGGGATGGACCTGATAGTTGAGTTGGTCTCAAGTGCCTTTTCCAGAATAGGTCCGGTATACTCATAATCCAGTACTTTACCTTTTTCGATCCTCACACCTGGTTTGTTCAGCGTCCGCATGGTGATGGGAAGTCCCAGCAATTCATGGATTGCCTTTGCAATTGGTACGATCTCCTTACTGGTGGAATCTGCTGTGATTGTTATGCCAAGATATTCCATAATTTTCACTCCGATAATTGATATTATCACTAAAATATATATAGACCACTATTGAAATACCTTTCCAGGGATGCCGTAGATCGTATTATCCCGAAACCATATTACGATTTCACCAGACTTTACTCGAAAAACC